>CAMCMW010000286.1 GCA_945876155.1 uncultured Ruminococcus sp.
GCACGTTCATCATCTTTTGAAAGCCGCAGATACATCCCAACCTTGTATTCAGTCTGCTTTGGCAGCATCAATAACTCCTTTCCTTCAAAGCGACCTTTACCGATATACCCATTATAGCGCAATATACCGAAAAAGGCAATGGCTTCTGGAAAAAAATTATTGTGCTTGTGCTGATGGAACACGTTGGAGCATTTCATTCATAGCTCTGCTCAGTGCATACTCATACATCACATCGTTAATATCTCTTTCTCCGATGAAGTGGCTTGTAACCTGATACTTTCTGCCGTTCACCTCATAGACATTGACCTGTACAGGACAGTTCCTGTACTGTTCGTTCATCTCCTGCATTGTTTTGTTTTTCATAGCGAATTTTCTCCTTTAGCTTCTCTATCTCTATGCTTTTAGAGTGAGGGCATCGCTTTCTTCTTTCTCTTACCCTCTGGAACTGTAAAGACCGATGTTTCCAAATATCGGTTGAGTATTTTTACAGCTGATAAAATTATAGCGCCTATGAGTATAAAAATCCAGTTCCAAATTCAACAAACTTTTTGTCCTGAAAAGCAATTCAGTTCCGCATTTTTTGTAAAATCTTCAATAAGGGTTGATAGATATATTTGAAACTGTTTTTAAGACTTCGTCATTTTCACAAATGAAAAATATTCTTCTGAATTAAGTTATACTGGGCGGTTCGGCAACCTTGACAGAACATTATAAAAATGCTGTTGCAGTCGTGCCGACGGTGAGAAACTCAGGAATAGAAACTCTGTCCCTCCGTCATGCGTTCAAGTTTAGCATTTTTATGATAACCCGTCAAGGTCATGCGGCTTCGCCGTGCCTGGGTTTTGCCTCTGGCTCAAAATCTAAGAATAGAAAAAGCATTATGCAGATTTTTGTTTTCAGCATAATGCCAAGTTGTGATATTCGGTTTGATAGTCTGAGATTCTTGAATCACTCGATTCTATGACAGCAATTTGAATGCAACGATTACAATATCAATCAACATTCAAAACATCGTCTGAATAAATCAGCCGATGAAAATTGTATTTTCACAAGAGTGCCGCCCAATTTCCATAACAACTGCGCAGATGAAAAGTACAATTGAAATGTTCCTGAAGGAACAGAATTTCAGCAAGAAATGCTGAAAAATATTGTGGATATGAAATATCCACTCATACGTAGCAAGCACGGTACTTTGCGCCACATTTTGAAAAATGAGGACGAAAGCACGATGCTTGTCAGGGGAATTTTTCCCCTGAAACCCCTTAAATAAATATCGCTTATGCGAAAAAAGAAAGGATACCTTATGACCACCGATGAAAGAAAAAATATCCGTGAACTCAAGAATAAAAATGCCAATGAAGTTGCATGGAATATTCTTGAAGACCGCCGAAGAAAAGAACTTGAAAAATTCCTCTCCGAAACTGATAATCTGACTGAACAGGAACAGTTGTATCTGGACTGTCAGAATCAGATCAGAAACCACACTCTTAATATCCGTTTTAACGATGCTGAATGGGAGCATATTGAGAAGCAGTCTCAGGCTCTTGGAATGAAGAAATCTGCTTACGTCCGTGACTGTGTTATGGCTCACGAAAAAGTGATTTTTGACCGTTTATGACTGTGTAAATTAAAATAAGTATATTGACAAAATTTTACTTGAGATGTATAATGAAAATAGAATAAATAATAATACTACTAAGGGGGTGCTCGACATTACATTATTTGAAGAATGTATAGCAGTTTTGAAAAACTATAGCATTGTAGAGGATAATAAGCTAATAGATCAAATTCTTTCCAATTTAAATCTTACATTTTATGGACAAATCGATTTTTCAAAGTATACTGATTCTCATGAAGTTAGTTTAAATGAAATACATATGTTGCCTGGTGAAAAGGAATATTATATAATATGGACTGATGCGGAGATTCCAATAATCAAGTGCAATATTGATGATATTTTAGATAACATTGATGATGTATTAGCGGTTTCGTTTGATACTTGGCTTATATCAGTTGATATGAAGCGGATAATAGAGTTTTATCATGAAGGAATAATTACAACAGCAAAAATCAACTAACACTTGATGATAACTCAAAGATTACTTTTAGTAAAGTATATAGATATATTTATTATCTTAACAATGGTCTATTTGCCTGGTGAGGCTTTTTTATGCCGTTTTTACAAATGCATCCTTTTTATAAAAATTATGTAAAAAATTACCGACCGTTCCAGAAGCCATTATACAGCCTGTCAATAAGCCTGAAACATCGAGCCAATGGAATAATATTCAAGGCATGAAGAATGCTTCACAGGTCATCAGCACGCTTACAGAAATGGGTATCAATTCTACGGAAGAATTAAAGAAAGCTATGTACAGACAGCGTATCAAAATGGGCGCAATGATCGGACCGATGGACAATATATCAAGGCAGATTGAAGATATTACCGAGCTTGCCAAACAGACAAAACACCTTATCGACCTTACACCGAGATACAAGGAATACAAGGCTCTTTCGGAACGCAAACAGGCTAAATACAGAGAGAAAAACCGTGACTTTCTGGAAGATTATCACTATACGCTGAAATATGTCCAAAAGCATAATGGCGATAATAGCAGATTTCTCAGCCTGGACACTCTCAAAGCTAAACGTGACAAGCTTTTATCTGAAAAATCTGCAAAAAATATGGAATATACCGCTGAAAAGAAAAAATTCGACCAAATGGAAAAGTACCGTGCTCAGATTGAAAATTATCAGAGCAGACGGCACGTTGCAGAGAGGAGTATGGGGAGGAAGAAGGGTGAGTTGGAATAGTCAATCGAACTCAATTTCAGGCAACACAAAAAAAGTCAGCAAAAATAACTTCGCTGCCTTCCCAGCCGAACATTGTTTTGAAAATAACATCATTATATGATTATCCTTAAATTTATAAATCACTCTAAACAGTATTTTTGATTTACTTTAGAACATAAGAAAAAGAGCTGTTACAATATTTTCGTTAGTGCAACAGCTCCTTAATAAAATATTCACTTAAAATGTACAGATTAAAACAACCTTAAATCTGAAGCATGAGCAAGCGTTTCATAAGACACAAATCAAAAACATTGATAATACCATCTTTGCATAAATCACCGGATTCCCAGTCTGTCAGACTTCCGCTGCCAAGCAGCCATTTCTGCATCATAACAACATCAGAAATATTAAATACACCGTCACTGTTCACATCGCCTTCAACCCGTGTTACAAATGGATCAGTTATAGAAACACCCCCCATTGCACCACATGAATATTTGAATGAATAAACGGTTCCTGTAAAACTTATAGAATCAGGGAATATCAAACTGTATGGATATTCTTCCGTTCCATGTTCTGCAATATTGACCAGAAGGTCATAAACCATAGAAGTTTTTTCTTCAAAGCTTGCCGATGTGTAATTTTCAGACTCAACAAGAGTATTTATCATTTCGTCGACAGAAGCCATTTCTGAGATTTGAAGTGTTGTGATCCTT
>CAMCMW010000287.1 GCA_945876155.1 uncultured Ruminococcus sp.
GCGCAACGTTGTAATTCCGGCTGATACGTATATAAGGAGAGGTTCGCTGATATGCGGCTGTGTGCCTGAGTATTCGGATTTTTCAGACTGGTCTGCTGATTACGGCAGGTACTCTGTGTCCGTAAATGGTGAAAGCGTTGACGTGAATTATGGAAGTGTAAATTTCGGGTGTACAGACGGCGTAAGAAAGTATAAACCAAACATTGTGCTGTATATGACAAGCAGCGGCAAATCAGAATTCAGGAGGCTTGAAAATGGCTGAACTCAGTCCGGCAGAACTGCTGAAAAAAATCAAATCCGGAGAACTTAGCCGGGCTTACTATATTTACGGCAAGGATATCGTTACCGTTGAAAATGCCTCAAAGGCGGTACTGAAAAAGCATCTCGGAAAGAACTGGGAAAGCGAAGTCACAAAATTAAACGGTAGTGAACTTGACGTAAGTGCGCTTTGCGATATGCTGGAAATGTGTCCCATGTTTTCTGAATGGAATGCGGTTCTGATAAACGATTTAAACGCTGAGGAACTGCTGGCGGACGACTTAAAGACTCTTACAAAGGCAATCGCCGACCTGCCGGATTATACTCTGCTTGTGGTAAACATTACCGGTTTTGACGTAAAAAAAGGCAAAAAGACCATGACCCAAAAAAACAAAAAGCTTGCCGACAGCATTTCCAAAATTGGTGTTGTCTGCGAGTGTGGTCTTAAAACTGTGCCGGTGCTTGTCAAGTCCATTACCGATAAGGCGCAGAAACTGGGTTGCAGTATATCAAAAAAAGCGGCTGAAATGCTTGTTGAGAGCTGTCACAGTGATTCAATGGTAATTGAAAATGAACTGGAAAAGCTGTGCGCCTACCGTGAAAACGATGAAATCAGACCGGAGGATATTGAAGAACTTGTTGCTGTCAGTATTGAAACGGACGCTTTCAGACTTTCAAGAGCTATTGCGTCATATAACCCCTCTGGTGCAATGGAAATTTTAAACAGGCTTATCCAGAAAAAAGAAGAACCGGTTTCTATAATCAATGCAGTTTCAATGTCGTTTCTCGACCTTTACCGTGCAAGGACTGCAATGGCTGCGAACAAGAGAGCCGCTGATGTTATAGAGGATTTTGGTTACGCCGGACGGCAGTTTGCGGTTGACAATGCTTTTCGTGACAGCCGGAGAATTTCAATTGAAAGTCTGAGAAAGTGCATACAACTGCTGAGAAACGCTGACCGCAGTCTTAAAAATACCGGTGCTATACCTACGCTGATTCTCGAAAAAACGGTTACTGAAATGCTTATGGCGGTAAGGAGGAAATAGGGAGATTCATGATAAAGCTTGAACAGGCGGTTATTGTAGAGGGGAAGTATGACAAAATAAAGCTTTCGTCAATAATAGACGCCGTAATAATTACTACAAACGGATTCAACATTTTCAAGGATACCGAAAAGCTGGAGCTTATACGGTATTACGCCGAGAAAACCGGAATAATCATAATGACCGATTCTGACAGCGCCGGATTTACCATAAGAAATCATATCAAAGGCGCAGTTAAAAAAGGGACGGTCATAAACGTGTACATTCCCGATATAATGGGGAAGGAAAAAAGGAAGATAAAGCCTTCAGCTGAGGGAAAACTCGGAGTTGAGGGCGTGGAGAAAAAAATAATACTTGAGGCGCTTGAAAAAGCGGGAGTTACTGCGTCAGCAGGGGAAGAGCGTGAAAAAATCACAAAGACTGATTTGTTTACACTCGGTTTTTCCGGCGGCAAAAACAGTTCAGAACTCAGAAAAAAACTGCTTGAATATCTGAAACTGCCGTCACTTCTTTCGCCGAACAGTATGCTTGAGGTACTCAACACAATGCTGAGCCTTGAAGAACTTGAAGAAATAATGTGCAGAATAAAATAATAATTGGAGAAATAAATGGTATTTTCAAGTATAACCTTTTTATACTTTTTTTTGCCGGCGGTATTGCTGATATACTACATATCTCCGGGGAAAATGAAAAACGTGGTTCTGCTCCTGTCGGGACTGTTTTTTTATGCGTGGGGAGAGCCGGTTTATGTCTTACTGATGATTTTTTCGTCCTTTGTGGACTACATGGCTGGACTTGCCATAGACCGTTTTGATTCACAGCCAAAAAAGCGTACTGCCGCACTGCTTGTATCGCTGATAGTAAATCTTGGTATGCTGGGGGTATTCAAGTACAGTGGATTTATAGCCGGAATATTCGGAATCAGTATCAAATCACTACCCCTGCCTATCGGAATATCCTTTTACACGTTCCAGAGTATGTCCTACACGATTGATATGTATCTGCGGAAAATAAGGGTTCAGAAAAGCTTTCTGAATTTTGCTACCTACGTTTCACTTTTTCCACAAATCGTTGCAGGACCTATTGTCCGGTATGAGGACGTGCAGAACGAGATTGATTCAAGAAAAGTCAATATCTGCAAACTCGGAGAGGGCGTGGGAATTTTTGCAAGGGGACTGGGTAAGAAAGTTCTCCTTGCCAACAATATTGGTCTGCTGTGGACTGAAATAAAGGCTATGGACTATTCAGAAATTTCCGTAGTTACCGCATGGCTGGGCATACTGGCGTTTACCTTCCAGATTTATTACGACTTTTCCGGTTACTCAGACATGGCTGTGGGACTGGGAAAAATGCTGGGATTCAATTTCCCGGAAAACTTCAATCACCCGTACATTTCAAAAAGCGTGTCGGAGTTCTGGAGAAGATGGCATATTACGTTAGGCTCGTGGTTCAAGTCCTACGTGTACATACCTCTTGGCGGAAACCGAAACGGAAAGCTGAAAACCTTGCGCAACACCTTAATAGTGTGGGCACTTACAGGTCTGTGGCACGGTGCAAGCTGGAATTTCGTTCTGTGGGGACTTTATTTCGGGGTTCTGATAATTCTTGAAAAGCTGTTCCTGGGAAAAATTCTTGAAAAGCTGCCGTCCTTTATTTCCATTGCTTACACGTTTTTCATAGCGGTAATGGGCTGGGTGCTTTTTGATACTGCTGACCTGCCGTCGGCTTTCAGTTTTTACGGTGCATTGTTCGGGAAGAACGGTACAATAATCGACAACACTGCGTTCTGTCAGCTTAAATCATACGCTGTTGTATTTATTTTCTGCATAATCGGTTCGGGAGAACTTATGAAAAAGCTTTACGACAAAATGCGTAAAAGTGTTTCAATGTCAAAGCTGCTGGAAAACGCAATGCCGGTATTACAGCTGGTACTCATGCTTGTGTGTACCGCTTTTCTGGTTGACGCAAGCTATAACCCGTTTTTGTATTTCAGATTTTAGGAGGAATGAAAATGTTGAAAAAGCAGTACGTTAAATCAGCAATAGCATTTTTAATTCTGATTTTCATTTTTCCAATAATATTTTTGGTTTCGGATAAAAAGGATTTTTCTGAAACTGAAAACAGGTCTCTTGAAAAACGTCCGGAGATATCCGCAAAGTCGGTTGCAGACAAGTCTTACATGAACAATATGGAGGCGTATCTCTC
>CAMCMW010000288.1 GCA_945876155.1 uncultured Ruminococcus sp.
TGGTGGCAGAGAAGATACAGTAATATATTTCTACGAAGATTTCCTTTCTGAGTATGAACACGACACGAAAAAACGTCGTGGTGTATACTATACTCCATGGCCTGTTGTTAAGTTTATGGTGAGAGCTGTTGACGATATTCTCAGAACAGAATTTGGTTTCAAAGATGGTCTTGCGGATACTGCTACAAAGGAAGTAAAAATAAAACGTGATAGTATGCGTAAAAATCACAAAGGATTCATAACACAGGTTGATGATAAAGAAACTGTACCTGCAATTCAGATTCTTGATCCGGCTACCGGAACAGGTACATTCCTTCGAGAAGTAATACTAAATATTTATGATACTTTCAAAGAAAAGCATAAAGGAAAATCCGAACCTGAGATAAAAAAGTTATGGAATGAATATGTTCCCGAACACTTATTAAAAAGGCTCAACGGCTTTGAACTTATGATGGCACCATACGCTGTTGCACATATGAAACTTGCAATGGTTCTTAAAGATACAGGTTATGATTTCGGCTCTGATGAGCGTCTTAACGTTCTGCTGACAAATTCTCTTGAACCATCTGATTCTGACGTTTCATTTATGGAAGGTGGACAACAGATGCAATTTGATGTTGACCCATTAGCTGCAGAGGCTTTTGAAGCAGACAAGGCTAAGAATAATCAGGGAATAAATGTTATTATCGGTAATCCGCCTTATAGCGTTAACAGTTATAATAATGGCGAATGGATTATGTCGTTAATGAATGATTACAAAAAAGAACCTGGTACTAATCAAAAACTAAATGAACGCAATCCCAAGACCATTAACGATGATTATGTTAAATTTATTAGATTTGCTCAAAGCATAATAGATAAAAACCAAAACGGTATAATCGCCTATATTACACCGCATGGTTTTCTGGACAACTCCACATTCAGAGGTATGCGTTGGCAACTATTACAATCATTTTCAACAATATATATATTGAATCTTCACGGCAATGCAAATAAAAAAGAAAAATGTCCTGATAATTCAAAAGATGAAAATGTATTTGATATTAAACAAGGTGTTTCAATTTGCATTCTCGTAAAATCCCATAATAAGAAAACAAACTGTGATGTCAAATATATAGATTTATTTGGATTACGAAGCTTTAAATATGAATGGTTATTACATAATAATGTAAATGATATTAAAGAAGAAATAGAAAACATAGTACCTCCATCATATTTTCTTATTCCAAAAGACTTTTCTCTTACTGATAAATATAATCAAATAGACATTAACTGTTTATTTAATATTAAATCATCTGGCATAAAAACTGCCAATGATAAAACATTGGTTGCATTTACCAAAAGTGACTTAACATCTCAAATCGAACTGTTTATACGCACAGAAATCAATACGAGTATTATTTATAAGTATTCATATAGGGCGTTTGATGAAAGAGTGATTTATTATGATACATCTTTGATTGATAGGAGCAGAGAAAACATCTTATATCCCAATGTAATAAACAATTCTAATTTTAGTCTTGCACTTATGCGTTCTCTTGTCGACAGTGAACAATTCTGTTCAATTATGCTATGTAAAAATGCAATTGATTTAAACTATTACGGTTTTCAAACATATCAATTACCCTTATACATATATAATGAAGAATTAGGCAAGACCGTCCGCACTCCCAACCTTAATCCTGAAATAGTCAAGGAAATCTCTGAAAAGCTCAGTTTGCCTTTTGCTTCCGACAGCGATGGTGGCGAAACAAATAGTTTTTCTCCGATTGATTTGCTTGATTATATTTACGCTGTTCTTCATTCTCCGAAATACAGGGAAACCTATAAGGAATTTCTGAAAATTGACTTTCCAAGAGTTCCTTACCCTACAGATGTTGATATGTTCTGGAAAATGGTAAAGCTGGGTGGAGAGATACGAAAACTGCATCTTATGGAATCACCACTGCTTGACAATCTGATTACTACATATCCTGTTGAGGGAGAAAACGAAGTAGTAAAGCCTACATACAAGAATGGACGGGTATACATAAATAAGGAACAGTATTTTGACGGTGTTCCGGAGCTTGCATGGAACTTTTATATTGGTGGCTATCAGCCTTGCCAGAAGTGGCTTAAAGACCGTAAAGGCAGACAGCTTACTGATGAGGATATTGTTCACTATCAGAAGATAGTAGTTGCCCTTACTGAAACGGACAGGTTTATGAAAGAGATTGATAAGGTTTTTGAATTCTGAGGAGGTAGAAATGTCTAAAATCAAAGTTGCTGATTTTTATTATGGTGCAGTATTGTCCATGTTGTTCAGCCATGGTATTAAGCCGGCTCTTGTTGAGAACGGTGCTGACAGACAGGTTTATGACATTACAACGAATAAATCTGAATTTCGTCTGTATGTTAAATACCGTGCTAATAAAACTGACACCAAAAAAGCAGATTATAGCAGTTGGGTTTTTACAATTAAAGACGATACAGCAGAGCTGCAGTCATACATAAACAACGGGTATAAGCTTATTATTGCATTGGTTTGCAGTGAAGAAAATCTGGGCGAAAGTCAACTTGCTGTTCTTGATACAGAACAGATTACCGAGATTATAAATGCTGGTAAAACAACAATCAATGTTACAATCAAAAAGGGCGAGCGTGCGTTCAGAATCCCAATTGACAGAAACCGTATGGAAGGGAGTAAAGTTAAGTGCAATCGCTTTGATGAATTGTTTTAAGGGGGAATATTGATGTTAAAAGCAAGTACGCCTTCTTTAGAAAAATTTATGCAGCCTTATTTATCAACAGATGAATTCGGTGCATGTATCACAGATGAAAATGCGAAGAAAGCATTAAACGATGTTTTTTCGGAATTTGATAATGTATACTGTGGTATTAGTGAAGAAAAAACAGGTATTAGGGTGTTTGTCGTTAAATCTGCTAAAACAAGAAAGACTTTCTGCAAAATCAGAATAGTGGGATAGAGCTTATTAACGAAAGAATTGGTTGAAACGTTTAATGTGCAATCATATCATAGTATATAGTGAAAACATAGTAAAGTAATATCTTATAATGAAAGTTTACCAATAGCATTAAAATATATTGCTGAAAAATTAGATATGCCCTGCACGGGCAGTGGCACTGCGTGCAGCAATGACCCTGTTCCTCACCTTCGGTTCGTCACAGTGCCAGCCCCTTACGGGGCAGTTGGAAATAAAAGAGGATTACTATATTTTAACATATTTCTATATTAACTTTTATTTTTCTATTTGTATTTTTTACACAATAGTATTGATAGATTAAAGTAATAATAACCCCTTATGGCTTTGAGTTGATTCTGATAAAGTTTCAACAGATAACAGCCATAAGGGGACTTTTTTCAGGTATTGAAATATAAACATCAATTCATTGACTTTGAGAATGTTTGTGTGATATAATATGTTCAAAGAAATGTAAGGCATCAGCTTTATAAATCGGAAGTTGTGGAGGTAATTATCAATGAGAAATATTTACGATAATAGTG
>CAMCMW010000289.1 GCA_945876155.1 uncultured Ruminococcus sp.
TTCTTCGCCAACCATTTCAGCTGGATGTTCAGCAGCAAGCTTTCTCATAGCTCTGAAGTGAGCCTGACCGCCTGCAGGTGACATGTCGAGAAGGAATTCCTTGGCAAATGAACCGTCCTGGATGTTCTTGAGGATCTGCTTCATAGCCTTCTTTGTATCCTCTGTGATGATCTTAGGACCTGTGATGTAGTCGCCGTATTCAGCAGTGTTTGAGATTGAGTATCTCATACCAGCAAAACCGCTCTGGTAGATAAGGTCAACGATAAGCTTCATTTCGTGAATACACTCAAAGTAAGCGTTTCTCGGGTCATAGCCAGCCTCAACCAGTGTTTCAAAACCAGCCTGCATAAGAGCGCATACGCCGCCGCAGAGAACTGCCTGTTCGCCGAAGAGGTCTGTTTCTGTTTCTGTTCTGAAAGTTGTTTCAAGAACACCAGCTCTTGCGCCGCCGATTGCAAGACCGTAAGCTAAAGCCATATCCTGAGCCTTGCCTGTTGCGTCCTGAGCAACTGCTACGAGGCATGGAACGCCCTTGCCAGCCTGATATTCACTTCTTACTGTGTGACCAGGTCCCTTTGGAGCGATCATAGTAACGTCAACGAATGACGGAGGAACGATCTGACCGAAGTGGATAGCGAAACCGTGAGCGAACATGAGCATATCGCCTTCCTTGAGGTTTGGCTCAATGTCCTTCTTGTACATAGCAGCCTGCTTTTCATCGTTGATAAGAATCATGATGATGTCAGCCTGTTTTGCAGCCTCAGCAGCTGTGAATACTTCAAAGCCCTGCTTAACTGCCTTGTCCCATGACTTGCTTCCTTCGTAAAGACCGATAATAACTCTTGCGTTGTCGCCGAGAGATTCCTTAGCATTGAGAGCGTGAGCGTGACCCTGGCTGCCGTAACCGATAACAGCTATTGTCTTGCCGTAAAGTAAGGATAAATCGCAGTCTTCCTGATAAAATACCTTTGCTGTGTTTGACATTATAAAGACTCCTTTTATAATATAATTTAGAAGTTTTTCACATAGGAAATGTGCACGGATTTTTGAGATGATTTTGTTGATGACAAGGCAAAAAGCTGCAGGCATACTGGCGTATGGCAAAGCTTTTTAACGCAGTCAGCGGCAAAATCAGCCAAAAAGACGTGTGCAGACGCCTATGTGGAGAACTTCTCTTATTGGGCAGTCTCTGAGTTAAGACAATGACTGCCTCTTTCAAGAGCTACAATACCTGTTCTGCATATCTCCATTATGCCGAAAGGCTTTACAAGCTCAATAAAAGCGTTGATTTTCGAGCTTTCACCGGTAATCTCGATACAGAGAGCGTCCGGGGAATAGTCTACGATTTTTGAGCGGAAAACGTCAACCGCCGCAAGAATATCCTGTCTTGTTTTGGAATCATTCTTGATTTTTATAAGCAGCAGTTCACGGGTAACTGTTTCGTCACGTTCCATGACCTGAACCTGCTTGACGTCGTGCATTTTACTCAGCTGTTTGATAATCTGAGTTCTGGAATATTCGTCACCTCTCATGGAGATGGTAATTCTTGAAAATTCCGGAGATTCTGTTTCGCCCACAGTGAGGGTGTCAATGTTAAAGCCACGTCTTGTGAACATACTTGAAACTCTTGTCAGAACACCGAATCTGTTGGCTACCAGTATACTGAAAACATATCTTTCCATCAGATTTCACCTCCGTGAATTTCTGTTATGATATCGTCGATAGAACCGCCCGGAGGGAGCATCGGGAGAACAAATTCGTCCATATCAATCTTGCAGTCGATAACTGCCGGACGCTTTGCCTCGATAGCCTTGTCAAGGGCGTCTGAAAGCTCTGCTGTGTTTTCCGCACGGAATCCCAGTGCGCCGAAAGCCTCAGCAAGTTTAACAAAATCTGTCTGACGGCAGAGGGTTGTGTTTGAGTAGTGCTTGTTGAAAAACAGCGTCTGCCACTGTCTTACCATACCTAAAACGCCGTTGTTCATAAGTACAACGATTACCGGCGCATTGGTTGAAACGGCTGTTGCAAGTTCCTGTAAATTCATGCCGAAACTGCCGTCTCCTGTAAACAGTACTGTAGGCTTATTAGTTGCTGTGTAAGCACCGATTGCAGCACCAAGTCCGAATCCCATAGTACCCAGACCGCCGCTTGAAATGAATGTTCTCGGCTTTTCAAATTTATAGTGCTGGGCAACCCACATCTGGTGCTGTCCAACGTCTGTTGCGATAACGGCGTCTTCGGGCATTTTTGCGTTTACGGTTTCAATGATGTCATAAGGTGTCATAATCTCTGACTTCTGAACCATTCCTGCCTCTTTTGCTTTAAGCTGTTCGATTTCAGCAGTCCATGCCGGGTGCTGCTGCTTTGAAAGCATGGAATTGAGCTTTGCAAGGGTTTCCTTTACATCGCCGTTTATTCCGAGATGGCTTGTGATGTTCTTGTCAATCTCGGCATCGTCCACATCTATATGTATGATATTGCAGTTTCTTACATAAACCTGCTTGTTTCCAGTTGCTCTGTCACTGAATCTTGCGCCCACTGCTATTACAAGGTCAGCCTCAGCCTGTGCCATTGAGGAGGCATAGTGACCGTGCATACCCTGCATACCCAGGAATCTCGGATTGGAGCATGGGATAGCTGAAACACCCATCATACTGCATCCGATTGGTGCGTCGATAAGCTCTGCAAACTCCATAACCTCTTTTTCTGCGTCACCGGAAATTATACCGCCGCCGCAGTAGATGTAAGGTTTCTGAGCCTCAGCAATCATTTCAACAGCCGCTTTGAGCTGTGAGTCATCAGCCTTCGGGTCTTCATACTCCGGCTCCGGCTTTTTGTTTTCAAACTCAGTCTGAGCAATCTGAACGTCCTTCGGAATGTCAACCAGAACAGGTCCCGGACGGCCTGACTTTGCAATTCTGAAAGCCTCTCTGAGTGTATCAGCAAGGTCGTTTACGTCTTTTACTATGTAATTGTGCTTTGTAATAGGAAGTGTAACACCGCAGATGTCAACCTCCTGGAAGCTGTCACGTCCCAGCAGACTGCACGGTACATTACCAGTAATGGCAACCATAGGAACGGAGTCGAGGTACGCTGTTGCGATACCTGTTACAAGGTTTGTGGCACCAGGACCGGAAGTCGCAAGTACAACACCAGTCTTGCCTGTGGCTCTTGCGTAGCCGTCTGCGGCATGGGCAGCACCCTGCTCGTGAGCAGTGATGATATGCTTAATGCGGTCCTGATTCTGATAGAGGGCGTCGTAGATATTTATAACCTGACCGCCCGGATAACCGAAAATGCAGTCACAGCCCTGTTCAAGCAGAACCTCAATTATAATCTGTGAACCGGATATTTTCATAAGTAAACAAGTTCCTTTCAGTGTATATTGAACGCAAAAAGATTTTACGTTCAATATGTTTATTTTTATTGCCTCGCACATACGCTTACTTCGTTCGCTCCGTGCGTATCGGCTAATAGTAAACT
>CAMCMW010000290.1 GCA_945876155.1 uncultured Ruminococcus sp.
GCCGCTACAGCTATAGTTCCGGTACAGGAAATGCGCATATATCCCACAGCTGCATCAAACACTGATTCCGGAGTGTTGAGCATTTTGAGAAGAAACGGTGCTGCAAGTACAGATAATACACTCAGAGCAATGCCAAATATGCCGGTTACATAAGCAGAATTGGCAATGTACCGTTTTACGTCATTGTACTGTTTTGCACCGAACCGCTGTGCAATCAGAATACCGGCAGCTGCTGAAAGACCTATGCAAAGGGTATAGAACAGATAAGTGATAGAACCTGTTGCACCCACAGAGGCGAGTGCCTGATATCCTAAGTGTCTGCCGACTATCACGGAATCTACAATATTATAAAGCTGCTGAAACAGATTTCCTGCCAGCATAGGCAGGGCGAACCTGAGAATATGCCCAAGTTCGCCGCCTTTTGTCATATCAGTGGTATATGTCATTTCTTACGTTTCCTTTTTATAATTGCGGCTGCAGTTATTCCTATAGCCGCCAGAATTAAAGCACCGCCTGCTACAGCGTACGGAATGATTTTTTTCATATTATTCTTAGCAGTATCAGCACTGCCTTTGACTTTATCAGATGTCACAACAACAGGCATTCCAGTCACCTGCGCACCGTCAACTGCAAATGTGCCGGAAAGTACAGTTACTTCAACACTATGCTCTTTTGATTCAAGTCCGCTCATTTCATAGGTGACAGCACGGTTTCCCACCGACTCCAGAATATGATTGTCTGCAACAGTTTCACCGTCCAGCTTTACGCTGATACCTGACTGTGCGACTGCTCCGGTCAGGGCAAAGCCTGTGCCATTGAATGTGAACGTCATAACTGCGCCTTCTGTTCCCTCGGAAATCGTGCGCTTGTAATTGCTGAAACTGCTCATTGTGTTGTGCGTCCAGTTTCCAGTGTAGGAAAATGCTGAATCAGTGTTATCAAATCTGGTAATATACGGCTCTGTTTCTACTACTGGCTCAACTGCGATATTGTCAAAGCAGTTGTTATTCCAAGAACTGTATAACGCCCCACGTCCTGCACTGCATGAAGGAGTACCGCTGTATGCTCCGACTTCTGTACCGTCTATCCACGCAGTCACATCTGAATCAACCGCCTGAATTTTCAGATTATGCCATTTACTGCTGTCAAATGCGGAGAGAATACCCTCTGCAACCGTGTTGCTGCCGTTGTTCAGTTTCCATGAACCGTTTTCATAAATGCGTACCCAGTAACCGCTTTCTGCTGAACTTGCAAGATTATATCGCAATCCGATACCGGCATAATTTTCTTCCGGAGTATCACTTTTAGTTAGCCGTACATCGGCAGATATGCTGTAGTTATACCACCTGTCGTCACCAAAATTAGTGGTAGGATTCGGCGTGTAACCCCATTCTTCCGCTTTGATATCCGGTGTTATCATCTGCATCAGAACATTGTTTCCGTTTACATTCTGAACCTCAAAAGCACCGCCCTCGTCTGTGGTATATCTTGGGGCATTTCCTCTTGAAGAAAGATAGTCCTTCGGGTAATCTTTGTACTCAAAATCATCTGTATACGGCAGTGCCAGTATTTCAGATGTCTGCTCTTTATATTCATATTCCGACTGGCTGTGTTCCACAGTGGAAACCGTTACCATAGAATAAGGCTTTACGGTGACTGAATAGGTGTATGAACCGTTGTTTTCCACAGGCGTAATAGTCTCCGTCATTCTTAAATAATTTTCGTTCCATGCACCGCCCTCCGGTCCTCTTGTTTCCCATACATACGCATTTGAGGACGCCTTTTCAAGGCTTCTTACCGTGAAATTGTAGGTGATTGGTTCAGCGGTTGTGTTGGTGATGACCGTGCTGTAATCTCCGGTTTCTGTGTCAGCTGCTGTCATAAAGCTGTATGTTGCATCGACGATAGCATGACCGTCACCGCCGGCAACACCGTCAGCATAGCAGGCGTCGTCAATAAATGCCCAGCCCTTTTTGATGAACTGTGAAAAATGCAGTGACATATAATATCCGCTGTCAAGATAATAACTGCCGCTCCATGGCTCATTTGCCACAATCAGATGTTTCTGACAATAAGTCACGCCGTCATAATAAGCGGAAACTGCGGGCTGATATTCATAAAGCGTCATATCACCTCCGGGATACATGGTTATAATTCGGTTGGCAACATCAAGAACGCCGTTTATATCAGACATACCTGAACCCGTTCCGTCATATTTATATGTACCCTGTGCATAGCTCATAGGTGAACTTGCCTCACTGAACCAAAGCTCTTTGCCGTACTCATCTGCCAGTCGCTGTGCATTGGAACTTGACCAGCTTGTATAATGACTTCCGACTACGTCTATAGCGTTAAGCAGTTCAGAATCGCTCAGCATCATATCCGCAATGCTCCAGCTGCACACTTCATCTGCCGCAACTATCTTGATTGAAGAATAATCGTAAGGACAGTCTGTTTCAGTCTTCAGACTTTTCGAGAGGTATTTTACCCATTCCGTGTCAATTCCTCTTTCATTGCGGACTGCACTGACATATTCAAATTCCAGTCCGTAGGTTTCAAAAGCTGCGTCCAGTGTTTCTTTATACCACTTATAGCGAGCGGCATACACATCATTGGAATTGGTTATCCATAGAGGTTCACTCCAGTAAAGCATATCCAGAGTAAGGTCAGGATTGATAGTCAGAGCGTCTGCCGCAAGCTGATAGCCGGCACCCCTTGTCACGTCGGCTTTTTCCGTTTCGGTACGCATGACACACGGTTCTGTACCGGAAGACGAGTTGACATCAGAACCCATTTCCAGTTTCAGATGATTGATACCGACTCCCTTATTGCTGAACAGGTAATTCAGAATTTCCCAGTAGGCATCGGGGTTTTCTGCCTTGTAATCCAGCAGCAGACGTGAAGAATTGTTTCCGCTGACCATTCCTGCGCCACGATAGCGCTTATTTTCAGCAAGTTCAGCCTTTGAACCGTCAATGACAATATCCATACTTTTTCCCTCCGCACAAACTGGTATTTCTCTGACCGCAGCCGGCAAAATCATGGCTGCACACAATGCCGTGCTGACAATTGCTTTCAGTAACCTCATAAAAAAATTCTCCTTTGGACAGTTAATAGTATAGTATAATTATCCACCCAAAAGTAGCGATTGTCAATCTCAAATTATTATCACGTTCCAAAAATATGAACATTTACAGGTTCAGCAATCCTTTTGATTTCCTGAACTCACTGGGTGTCATTCCTTCAAATTTGCGAAAAACCATTCCAAAATAAGTTGCACCGTGATACCCGACTTCTTCTGCAATATCTGAAATACTTTTATCGGTGTTCAAAAGCAGATGCTTGGACTGCGCAATTCTTCGCCTGGCAAGATATTCCATAGGGCGCATTCCCATTCTTTCTTTGAAACAGCGGCAGAAATGCTGTACGGAAACGCCGGAAATATCTGCAAGCTGTTCCAG
>CAMCMW010000291.1 GCA_945876155.1 uncultured Ruminococcus sp.
TGTCGAAATTGCTCAGTTCACTCTGAGCCACTCTGACAGTTATTACATTGCCCTTAGCCTGGAAAACAGGTGTAACCTCATAGTAACCATATTGGAGTTTCTGACTGGAATCAAGATATGCCTCTCCATTCTTATCATATTTTACTATTTTTTCTTCTTTCCAGTCTGAATCCTCTTTATTGACCTTATATCTGATTTTAACTCCCACTGGTTCATATATGCCGTCATATTCGTCATACATTTTTGTGGAAAGCAGAAGTGTATCCCCGAGATGATAATTGTATGCAGTGGTAGTCTGAATATTTCTGTCAGTTCCGCTTATATTAAGATAACCGAAATTATCTTCCGGTACAACCACTGTTACCTCTGTATTAATATAATCAAAAACCGGTTTAAGCTCAAAAGTACCATATTTTCCATATTCACATCCGCTGCCTGGATTACTGTTTTTCATATACACGTTGTCATAATACTTAATCATTTTGCTGTTATCCCAGGAGCTGTTTTCATTAATGTATTCCTTGGAAAGCACTTTGCTGTGTGTTGATTTGCCATCATTTTCAAATTTTGCAAATTCAAAGCCATCCGTTGAATTCAGCTCTTTAAGATATGTATATGGTTTTGAAATATTTTTTCCGCTGCTCTGACTAAATGTAACAGTTTCGTCACAATAAAAAATAGTTGCCTGTGTCGGATCATTATTTTCTGCTCCGATAATTGCAAGATAAGTCGCTGTACCGTCATCGGATTTCATTGAACCGTCTGCCTGCAGGAATTTAAGCTTATCCGCCTCAGCCAGTTTAATTTCAAACGGACGCTTTATTGCTCTGACTGATTTTATATACAATTCCTGGCAGTCGTCACAATTGCCTGTGTTTGCAATACTGATATATACCGGATCTGAAATATTACTGAAAACATTTGTTACAGCGTTGTCCAGAGCCGCATCGCTGCAGTATACAGCACCGTACTGTAAATCACGGGCAGCGGTTGTGTTACTGCTTTCAAAGCCAACGCTGGCAGAAGCACAAGGATTTTTACCATCCCAGCTCATTGACCACTCAATCTGGGCTCCGGCATAATGAAATCCGCTGTAACCACTCATCTGCCATTGTGCTGCAACAGTACCTTTGTAGTTGTGCCAGAATCTTGTCCAGCTGTTGCCGCCCTGCCATCTGAGTTTCCAGCCATCTCCAGCAGACCCGTTAAAGCCGGTATATTCATTATCCGCATCCTTTTTAACCGGATTTTTAAGATTTATGGTATTAGTTACCTCAATATTTCCAAGATATCTTTTATTTTCAGCTCCAAGGTATACCGGAGAACCGGAAAGAGTATTTGTATACCCTCCTTCATCCAGTTCCGGAAGTACAGGCTCTTCAAATGAGGCAGCTGCTGAAAGAACAATATTCTTTTCAGCTGTGAGGACATTTGCTCCCACATTATTAGTAAGCTTTAATTTAAATTCTGCATCTCCTGTCAGATAATCCCTGCAGACAGGAATATCTATGGTTCTTGTATCAAAACCCATAGGGAAAATAACTGACATATCAACTGGTGAAAAATCACGGCCTGTCTGAGCTGTTATTCCTTCAGTCTGAAGCTGTACATCTGTAAGTGAATTGATTGCACCATTTCGCCTGATTTCAACTGTAAGTGTGTCATAGCTTTTGTTAAAGGTACATTCACCAAAGCTTACCTCCGACAGTTCCTGTTCCTCATCATCAACAATTGTTATTGCACAGCTTGATGATGCGCTGATTGTTGTTGTTCCGGAAGGCTCAGAAAGCATAAGATAAAAATATCTGTCCCCATCGCTCTTCATATTATTATCAACATCAATAACAATATATCGTGAATTTTCTCCCTCAGCGAAATCCACCTTTAAGCTTGCACCGACTACTGCCGTTGTAAGCACATCAGCGATTTTCTGAATCTGTGCAAATGTATCCTGCGAGGCTGTTACATTCTGTGATTCGCCATCAATACCGGTATAATCTGCACGTGCCTGCTGGAGTGGGTCTGTGCTGACTTTCTCTGAGCCATCTGCCGGTTCAGCCGGTGTCAGACCTGCTGATTCCTCAATATACTTTATGGAATCATTAATTGCCTTTGCTGCGCTCTGCTGCAATTGGGCGTCTTCCTATGTCATTTCATTAAATTCATCTTCTTCAATAATAGGTGTGACAGTGCATTCCTCGCCCTCCATCATTTCAACAAAGGACTGATTATCTTCCGGATTATCCACCTCTGTATCTCCGTCAAGAAGATAAATTTCATAATCTTCACCATACTTTGCAGTAAGGTCAGCAATTTTCACATTTACACTTGCAGCTGATAAAGAATCGCCTCACCTTCCGATTCTGAGAAAATATCTTTCGTTTGCACCCTCTGAAAGCTGTGCATTTGCAGCTGTCAGATAAAATACATCTGACGAAAGAATCTCCTCTGTCATGCCTATTTCCTGAATATATACATCTTCAGGAATTATTTCCTCAGCATATGCCTGCATGGGTATTGCGGATACCGTAAAAGCCAGTGACATTACAGCACTAACAGCCCTCAGACACATTTTTCTGATATTACTACTCAAATTACATCACCTCTGTTAAATTCAGAACCTGTCTGCATAAGACATATGTACAGGCTTGTGTAGGCAGGTTCATATATCTTTTCTTTAACTGACCGGAAAAATGAATTACGGTTCAACAATGTTGAAATCAGCAAGGGCAGAAACTGCGACCTGATTCATATTTTCACCCAGATACTCAACCCATTTTTTCGCACTGTCAGTAGGCGTAAGCGGATTCAGACTGACCGGGTTTGCGTCGTACCAGCCCATATACATTTGAACACCTCCTTTATAAAAAATTTACTTTTAACCTTGTTTAAAAATTTACCCCATACTCTTCAACAAGTATGGGGTTTTTCAAAAGTCAGATACTTATTTCAAAAAGAATTATTTCTGTAAATTTTCAAGCAGATATTCTGCAACACCAATTGCATCATAAATGTTTACATTTCCATCACCGTTATAATCAGCAATCAGCATTTCTTCTTCACTGAATTCAACCATGCCAAGCAGATATTTTGAGATGATTACAGCGTCATATAAATCTATCTGATTATTCTGGGAAATATCACCGCTTATATACTCAGCAGAGCCATTGCTTTCAATAATGAAACTTATTGTTGTTGCATTTACTTCATTTCCATCTTTGTCATAGAATACAAAATCATAATGTCCGCCGGTTTTATCTGTAATAGTAACAGTTGCCAGACCTGAATGTACATTATCTGAGTATTCTACTGTATATTCATCTGATGGTATGAGTACGCCGTCATCATATACTGATACTTCCGGAGTTTTTGCTGTACCATCGTATACAAAATCTGTTTCTGACAGGAGTATTTCCGGTTCAGTGATTACCTTTGCAGCAGCAGAAAGAGTGTAT
>CAMCMW010000292.1 GCA_945876155.1 uncultured Ruminococcus sp.
CTCTGCTGAATTTTCAATGGAATCCGTATAGATTTTTGCTGTATTGTATTTTCCCTCAATTGTAAGCATATTTTCCTCCTTACTGCTCTGTGTAGTCTGAACGATACTTTTCCTTACGTGTGTACTTCTTTTTATCCGGAACAGTCCTTGTTACAGGATTGATACTTCCCCACCCTGTCCGTTTAAGCTGGTTCAGCCTTTTCTGCTCCTTTTTACTGAGTTTTTCATACGGTATAAATTTATTCAGGATATTCACCTTCCTTTACGTATAATCTCTTGGATCTTAAAATAATTAATTCAACACCGACCGTATTTACGATATGCTTCAAATTTAGTACAAGAAACTTCATTACCCTTCCCCATTGATTGTCGCTTAAATCATTCGGATAATTGGTTCTTTTATATTCTGCTGTCATGTACTTATTATAACATTATTTTTCTATGAGAACAAGTACTAAGAGTCAGCGTATCATTCGTTTCTGAAAGTCAGCACATTGGGTTGAAACGAAACAGAGCATAGATTTGACATTTTGTTTAATATGTGATATAATGTTCCGGGTAAATTTTTACCAAGGTTTTAACAGAACGTTTTCACACCGCATAGAACGTGCATATTTTATCAGATAAAAGAGGATGATATAATGGATTATGTATTAAAAACCCATGAACTCACAAAAATCTACGGCAAAAAAGCTGTTGTGGATAAGGTAAGCATGAACATTGCAAAAGGTGATATTTACGGCTTTATCGGAAGAAACGGTGCCGGAAAAACTACTGCAATGAAAATGATGCTGGGAATGATATTTCCCGACGGAGGAAGTACAGAACTTTTCGGTGGAAAAGCGGACGACAATGCCCGGAAACGTGTCGGCTCACTTATTGAAGCTCCGGCATTATACAAAAACTGTACTGCCTATGAAAACCTGAAAAGATTTTCAATCCTTTTCGGCGGTGACAAAAAGAACATAAATGATATCCTTGAACTGGTAAATCTTCAGGACACCGGAAAAAAGACTGCGGGAAAGTTTTCTCTTGGAATGAAACAGAGACTTGGTATTGCTGTTGCAATGATGGGAAATCCAGAACTTCTTATACTTGACGAGCCGGTAAATGGACTTGACCCTACAGCTATAAAACAGATTAGGGATGCTATTTTAAATATCAACCGTGAAAAAGGTGTTACATTCCTTATTTCAAGTCATTTACTCGGTGAACTTTCCAAAATATCCACCAGATACGGAATTATTAATAACGGTCAGCTTGTGGAGGAAATTACTGCTGAAGACCTTGAAGCCAGCTGTCGTCAGAAGCTTATGATAAAATGCAGAGATACAGAAAAGGCAGAAAAAATTCTTCGCAGCAAATTTTCCATAGACAATATAGAAAAGACCGAAAACTCCATTTCAATTTATGATGGATTTGACATTGCGGAGAAAATCAACACTGCTCTTGTAACGGAGGGTGCAGGAGTCTATGACTTCCATATTTCAAATTCTGATATAGAGGATTATTTCCTGGAAAGGATAGGAAAATAACATGGGAAAGATGATAAGATTTGAATTTAACAGACTTTTTAATCAGCGCAGCTTTTATATCTGCACACTAATAATGGCTGCAATGATTTTAATTACTTCAATTATGGCTGGTACCTTTGCTGATGTGGCGAGTGCCGATTCTTTATGCGGATGGGATAATGTTTCAGTGTTTATACAAATGTCCCAGATTCTTACTGTATTTCCCATTTTTGCTTCTATTTTTGTCTGTGATGATTTTAATTCAGGCATAATCAAAAATATTTATTCCCGTGGTTACAGTCGTGGAAAGGTGTATCTGGGAAAATACATTTCATCTCTTTTTTCAATGTTCTTAATGTATATATTTATTGCAGTGTTTTCTTTTGTTGTAGGCACGATAATGTGGGGTGCCGGAAGCATGGAGGATATTCCGGTAAAAATAGCGTTACAGTTTATTGTTATGATTGGTTATCATGGCTTATTTTATACTATTGCAATAATAATCGGAAGAACCGGAGGAGCTATTGCAGTTAATATAATAGGTACTTCATTTATACCGTTGATTTTAAATCTCCTTGAAAGTCTCCTTAAATTAAAGAAAGTTCATCTGACAGATTACTGGATTGACAGTTTCCTTGAAACTGCAGGCAGCAGCTCTTCATCATCAGGTGATATTGCAAAGGCTGTTGTATTATCATTAGTTTATGCAGTTGTATTCTTTATTGCTGGCTTTGCAATAAACAGTAAAAAACAGGTTTAACCCCATAACGCCATACATCGGATAAGGCAGGTTTTACATAAACTAAAATAATCGAAAACAGGTTGCTCATGTCTGAGAGCAGCCTGTTTTTTTGACGGCTAAAAGAAAAACAGGAGAATCTGATATGTTTGATTATTTGATCTGAAAAACAGGCTCAGAAATAATCTTACTGAATTGATATGGCATGAAATACCTGACAATATTGGCAATATATCATATTATAACAGAATTGCAGTGACTATATACGACAAAAGCAGGCAGAAAAATCTACCTGCTTTTTTTAATTTTTCAGTAATAAACACTGCAAACAAATATTACTATTATCCCGCCATAATTGCTTTGGCAATTTCAATGGCGTCGTAAATATCAATTTTTCCGTTTTCAGCCACGTCACCATTAAACATTGCCTCATCTGAAAGCGGATACTTTGTGCTGTCCATCACATATTTTGCAATTGCAATTACATCATAAAGATTTACTTCTCCGTCAAGTGTAACGTCACCTTTCATACCCTTTTCGGCAACAATATACTCAAGATTCATTTTACCTTGTGCATATGCCTGTGCATCAGTATCTGCCGGACCCTCAAGCTTGACTTTACCGTAATCCATTACAGAAAGTACCAGTTTCAGCAAACCGATTTTTTCTGGTGAGAAATCAAGATTATCTGCATTTTTCAGAACTTCAATAACAAGTTCAGGCATTGAAAGCGCATTTGTATTTCCAATATCTGAAAGTACTTTTGCAACGGTTTCGTTTATCTGTTCGTCAGTATAGTTCATTTCGCCGACTTCATTAAACCAGTATCTTAATACTTCGTTTACTGTTGTTCCTTCTGACATTTTGATAATCTGTTCATCAACAACAGCATAGTTCATAAATGCTTCACTGCCGATATATTTGCTCATAAGTGTATCGGGTACTGCAATTACAACATCGTCGGCAACTGAGCCGAACGCAAAGTCATCAACACCGACAACCTTCCTGCCGCCGATTTCTGACGGAATTTCAATTCTGTCTGCATTTTCACCGATATATTTTGTGATAACAAATCCTTCGTCAACCTCTCTTACATAGAAGTCTCCGCCGTCAATTACTGTTACAGTAATATCAGGAATTATCTCGCCGTATGTTGAAACAGAGCCATGTATTACTGTTGTACCAG
>CAMCMW010000293.1 GCA_945876155.1 uncultured Ruminococcus sp.
AGAAATTTCTGATTTAATTTTGAGCGGGTGGCGGATTTGGTATATTATCCTGTGCTTATCGGATGGGCGTCTGAGTGGGCGGCGGCTCAGATAATAAAGGTTATCATAAATCTGATAAAGGGCAACGGATTTATACCGGAGCGTTTTGTCGGCTCCGGAGGAATGCCCAGCGCACATTCGGCAACGGTGAGTGCGGCTGCGGTAATGTCTTTAAGAGTCTGCGGACCCGATTCGCCGGTTTTTGCACTGGCGGCGCTTATGTCAATTATTGTTATTTATGACGCACTGAACGTCCGCTATCAGTCCGGACTTCATGCGGCTGAGCTTAACAGGCTGAGGAAAGAACGAAAGCTTTCGTCAGCAGATGAAAAAATATCAGGAAAGGATTTTAAGGAACTGCTGGGGCATACTCCTGAGGAGGTTATCGCAGGGGTTGCTCTGGGGATCATATTTGGAGTTTTGATTCCTGTTAAAATATAGAGACTATGAAAGATAATAATGAAGTTATGCTGGATGCTCTTGAGCTTCCGGGGGATCTGAAAAAGCTTGACAGTGACCAGTGCCGTCAGCTTTGCGGAGAAATAAGAAAAATACTTGTTGAAACCGTATCAAAAAACGGTGGACATCTTGCATCAAACCTCGGAGTGGTGGAGCTTACAATGGCGATACACAGGGCGTTTGATTCGCCGGAGGACAAGATAATCTGGGACGTGGGACATCAGGCGTATACCCACAAGCTGCTGACCGGACGCCTTGACCGTTTTGATACCATAAGAAAGGAAAACGGCTTGTCCGGTTTTGCAAAGCCTTCAGAATCGGAGCATGACGCTTTTATAAGCGGACACAGCTCGACCTCGATTTCTGCAGCTTACGGTATTGCAAGGGCAATGAAACTGGACGGAAAGGACAACTACGTTGTTGCCGTAACAGGAGATGGTGCAATGACAGGCGGCATGATATACGAGGGTCTGAACAACGCCGGAAAATCTGACGCCAACCTGATTGTTATAGTAAATCACAACGATATGTCTATATCCAAAAACGTTGGTGCACTGGCAAGATATCTCCTTTCCATAAGGACAAAACCGAAGTATGTGCAGACTAAAAGGGCAGTGGAAAAGGCGCTTTCAAATACTCCCGTTGTGGGAAAACCTATTGCAAAAATCCTTAAAAGTTCAAAGGATACTGTCAAAAGCACCGTTTACAGAAACACTCAGAATACAAATACAACCATTTTTGAGGACTTAGGCTTTATTTACTTGGGACCTGTTGACGGTCATGACCTTGACGCACTTGATGAAGTGCTGAAAACCGCTAAGACATATCACCAGCCGGTAGTTGTTCACGTTAACACAACTAAGGGAAAGGGCTATGAGCCGGCTGAAAAGAACCCGGGAGAATTTCACGGTATTTCCAAGTTTGACATCATGACAGGCAATCCGGAGGTTTCTTCTGACGACTGCTATTCCACTGTGTTCGGACGTGAACTGCTGCGCCTTGCCAAAGAGGACGAGAGAATATGCGCTATAACTGCCGCCATGAAGTATGGAACAGGATTACAGTTTTTCTCAGCGGAACTGAAAAACAGGTTTTTTGATGTGGGTATTGCCGAACAACACGCAGTGACTTTCAGTGCCGGACTTGCCTCAGCAGGAAAACTGCCGGTGTTTGCGGTGTACTCGTCATTTCTGCAAAGGGCAGTTGACCAGATGATACATGATGTTGCAATAGGAGGAAACCATGTTGTAATCGGGATAGACCGTGCCGGAATAGTGGGTGAGGACGGCGAAACCCATCAGGGTATTTTTGATGTGCCGATAGTTACCGGAATCCCTGGGGCTGTGGTATATTCGCCCTCATGTTATGAGGAACTGAAAATGTGTCTCAGTGACGCACTGTATAAAGATGACGGTCTTGTCTGTGTCAGATACCCCAAGGGCAACGACTGCACAAGTTTTGACAAGTCTTCTCTCAACACTTCTTACACTCTGACTTCAAAGGGAAACGCTTCCGTTCTGCTTGTTACATACGGAAGAATTTACGACGAGCTTTACAAGGCTTTCGGACTGCTTAACAGTGACGGTATTTCCTGCGACATACTGAAGCTCACTAAAATTTTCCCCTTTGACAGTGATATGATAAAGACTGCGGCTAAG
Organism: uncultured Ruminococcus sp.; assembly: GCA_945876155.1. GTDB lineage: Bacteria > Bacillota > Clostridia > Oscillospirales > Ruminococcaceae > Porcipelethomonas. Next base: position 2,157 of record CAMCMW010000293.1, read on the forward strand.
TACCAGAAAATCATATTTTTCGAGGAAAGCAGCATAAGCGGCGGAATTGCTGAACATTTCAGCGAGGCGGTACTGGAACAGGGGTTTGAGGGAAAATTCTTCGCAAGGGGAATAACAGGATTTGTCAGACAGGCATCTGTTAAAAACGCCCTTGAACAGCTTGGTTTTGACTGCGATTCCATGGTTTCGTATATCCGCAGTGTAACGGAGGGAGAGCTTTGAGAGGCAGACTTGATATTGTGTTGCCGGAAATGGGACTTGCGGCAAGCCGTCAGAAGGCAAAGGAGCTTATCCTTGAAGGTCACGCTGAGGTAAACGGTAAAATATGCCTTAAACCGTCATATATTGTAAATGACGATGATTTAATAAAAATAACAGGTGAAACCCTTAAATATGTTGGACGTGGCGGACTGAAGCTTGAAAGGATAATGTCCCTGTGCGATATTGACATAAGGGGAAAGGTCTGTATGGATATCGGTGCGTCAACAGGGGGATTTACTGACTGTATGCTGCAAAACGGTGCAGAAAAGGTTTACGCCGTTGACGTCGGCAGCGGACAACTTGCGCAGAAACTTTGCAGTGATGAGCGTGTTGTCAATATGGAAAAGACTGACATCAGGAATGTGAAGCCCTCAGATTTACCGATTTTGCCGGAGTTTATTTCCGTTGACGTTTCGTTTATATCACTAAAACTTATCCTCAGCCATGTTTATGAATTGCTTGCTGAAAACGGTACGGCGGCTGTACTTATCAAACCGCAGTTTGAGGCAGGAAGAGAAAATGTGGGTAAGAATGGCATTGTAAAATCAAGGAATGTACACGTCAGCGTTGTGGCTGATATACTTTCCTTTGCGGCTGAAACCGGATTCTCACTTGCCGGAATATGCCATTCACCCATAACCGGCTCAAAGGGAAACATTGAATATCTTATGTGCCTGAAAAAGGGCGGTGAAAGTCAGACAGCTGATGTAAAAAAATTGGTTGATGACGCATTTAAGAATCTGAAAACCGGAGGAAAACCATGAAAGCAGCTGTATTTCCAAATTTCCAGAAACAGAATGCACTTGAATGTGCAAGGGCGGTCTGCGATATACTGCATAAAAATGATATCGAAGTATGGGTTGACCGCAGCTATCATGACGAATTTGCTGATAAAAGCATGGTAAGATTCGGCTTGTTTGACGAGTTTGTGAGGGAGGCGGATTTTGCACTTGCCATTGGCGGCGACGGTACAATTTTGAAATGTGCAAGCCATATTCCTGACTGCAAAGCCATGCTCCTT
>CAMCMW010000294.1 GCA_945876155.1 uncultured Ruminococcus sp.
CTCATAAACGGAGAGTATGACGAAACACTGAAAATGCTTTACGGCAGCGACGAAACAGTTATTGCGCAACAGAAAAAAAGATATCAGACCGCCGCTGAAAACTTTGCAGAGCTTTATCCTGAGCGCAGTGAGATTTCGGTATTTTCTGCCCCCGGACGTACTGAGGTAGGCGGAAACCACACTGACCACCAGCACGGCTGTGTACTTGCGGCGGCGGTAAATCTGGACATTATTGCCATAGTTTCATTTCACAATGAGGGCGTGATAAGACTTCAGTCAGCCGGATATCCGCTGGATATTGTTGACCTTTCAACCCTTGAACCCAGACCGGAGGAACAGGGCAAATCGGCGTCGCTTATAAGGGGAGTGGTGTCACGGTTCAGTGATATGGGTGTTTCAGTGGGCGGCTTTGACGCATACACCACCTCGGACGTCTTAGGGGGCAGCGGACTTTCCTCGTCAGCGGCTTTTGAAGTGCTTGTCGGCACTGTCATTGACCAGCATTACAATTCCGGTAAGGCTGGAGCAGTTGAGATTGCGAAAATCGGTCAGTACGCTGAAAACGTGTATTTCGGCAAGAAAAGCGGTCTGATGGACCAGATGGTAAGCTCGGTGGGCAGCTTTGTGTATATTGATTTTGAGGATACGGACAATCCGGTAATCGAAAAGCTGTCATGCAAGTTCGAGGACGCAGGATATGTTCTGTGCATTACCGATACCAAGGGCAGTCACGCAGATTTAACAGAGGACTACGTTTCCGTTCCGGCTGAGATGAACATGGTTGCTGAGAAGTTCGGTAAAAAATATCTCAGACAAGTCAGCGAGGAGGAGTTTTACAAGGCACTGCCCCAGCTGAGGGAAACCTGTCCGGACAGGGCAGTACTTCGTGCCGCACACTTTTTCGCTGAAAACAGACGTGCCGGACTTGAGGCAAAAGCACTTTCAGAAAATTCCTTTGACCAGTTTCTGCGCCTTGTAAAGGAATCGGGGGACTCGTCAGCAAAATGGCTGCAAAACCTCTATTCCTGCCGCAAACCGTCAGAGCAGGGGATTACTCTTGGTCTGTTTGCCAGTGAGAGGATACTGGACGGGAAGGGTGCGTCAAGGGTACACGGCGGCGGTTTTGCCGGAACGATACAGGCGTTTGTGCCGGCTGATATGAAAGAAACCTATCAGAACGAGATGAACCGTGTTTTCGGTGAGGACAGCTGTCACTGCCTGAGGATAAGACCGGTGGGCGGAATAAAAATTCTATAAACGGAGAATTGAAATGATATACGAAGATATAAATTCACTGGTAAAATATGGCGTTAAGAAAAAGCTTATCACAGCTGACGACGAAATTTACGTAAGAAATCAGCTGATGGACGCTCTGCGGCTTGAATCATGGGAAGAGCCGTCCGGCGAAACAGCTGAGAAAACCATTGACGAGATACTCGAAAGCCTTGTTTCCTATGCCTGTGAGCAGGGGATAATAAGCGGTTCAAATGCGTCTAAGGACTTGTTTGACACAAAGCTTATGGGCTTTCTTACAGCCATGCCCCACGAGGTGATATACCGTTTTTTCCGGGAATATGAAAAGAGTCCGAAAGCTGCTGCCGACTGGTATTACCGGTACAGCAAGGACTTGAACTATGTCCGTGCAGGGAGAATTGAGCGTGATATCAAGTGGAACTATGAGGGGGAGTACGGCGCACTGGATATAACCATAAACCGTTCAAAGCCGGAAAAAGACCCGAGGGATATAGCCGCAGCGGCAAAGAGCAGTAAGGTTTCATATCCTGCCTGTCAGCTGTGCATTGAAAATACTGGTTTTGCCGGAACTCTTACCCACCCGGCAAGGCAGAATCTCCGTCCGATACCCATGAAGGTAAACGGCGGCGACTGGGCTTTTCAGTATTCCCCCTACGGCTATTTCAATGAACACTGCATTGTGTTCAACCAGGAGCATATCCCTATGAAAATTGACGAGGCAGTGTTTGAAAAGCTTTTTGACATACTTGATATACTGCCCCATTACTTTGTGGGTTCAAACGCCGACCTGCCTATAGTGGGGGGTTCGATACTAAGCCATGAGCATTTCCAAGGGGGACGCTATACCTTTGCAATGGAAAAAGCGCCAGTTGAAACCTCGTTCCTCATTCCGGGAATCCAAGGGGTACAGGCTGGAATAGTAAAATGGCATATGTCAGTAATAAGACTGAGCAGTGATAACCGTTCACTGCTTGCAAAGGCGTGCAGTAATATTCTTGACGCATGGCGCAGCTACACCGACCCGGACGCCGGAATTTACGCCGAAACAGACGGAGTACCCCACAACACTGTAACACCTATTGCCCGGATGAGGGGGAGCAGATACGAGTGTGACCTTGTTCTGCGAAACAATCTGACGACTGAGGAAAGACCGCTGGGGGTATTCCACCCGAATCCGTCGCTGCACCATATCAAGAAAGAAAATATCGGACTTATCGAGGTAATGGGACTGGCGGTACTTCCTGCAAGACTTGACGACGAGCTGCCGGTTCTTGAAAAGGCACTCTGTGGAAAAGCGGATATAAGTAATGATGAAAAGCTGAGCTGTCATGCACCGTGGATAAAGGAGCTTTCGGAAAAATATCCCGACGTTTCAGAGGAAACCGCACCTGAGATAATTAAAAGGGAAATCGGCGCAGTTTTTGAAAAGGTACTGCTTGACGCCGGAGTTTTCAAGAGAGATGAGCCGGGCAGAAAAGCGTTTATGAGATTTGTTGAACGCATAAAAAAATAACTTGACAAATCAATCTGATGGTGCTATAATGTAAATGCATTCAGTAATTAATTGTAACAGAATCAGGAATTGTTACTTTTATATTGTTACTGCTTGCAAGGTTTGTACAGGCGCTTCTGCATGAAAATGCAGGAGCGCTCTTTTTTGTTTTGTAATCTACGATACCGTTATTCTTGCCACTTTGCCCCAGGGTGGATTTACACCTTCATTGTTAAGCAGCCAGAGGACTGGTACACCTCCGGCGATTTTTTCATCGGGGAAGGGAGCGTAACCGTCGGTCAGAATGATAATGCTTGCCGGGGGCTTGTCCTGCATACGGCTGTTGACATACTCAAATATCACTTCAAAATCCGTTCCGCCGCCTCCCTCGGGCTGGATTATTCTGAATTCTCCCTCGTCAGAAAATGGTTTCGGCTCAATGACCGCAGCGTCAAAGAAACCCAGCCAGCCTTTCAGTTTCCCGTTAAACTGGTCTATGGCTCCCTTTACTTCTGAGTAGGCAGCGGTTATCATCTCGTCAGACATTGAACCGGAAGTGTCTATCATAAACAGTATATCCTCTGGTATGTCGTCTTTCTCATTGAAATCGGGCAGAAAAAACGGACTGTCTTCAAACCGCCTGTCCGGTGGGGAAAAGCTGTAGTCA
>CAMCMW010000295.1 GCA_945876155.1 uncultured Ruminococcus sp.
AGGCAATGTAGATTTTTGCCGCTTTCCCCTTGCCGAAAATATAAATTCTGGAATGTTCAAGGAAGCGTCCGACAATGCTTACTACCCTTATATTCTCCGTCTCTCCTGCAACTCCCGGAATAAGGCAGCATATTCCTCTTACCGCAAGTTCGATCTTCACCCCTGCTTTTGACGCCCTGATAAACCCGTCCATTATCGTTTTATCGGTAAGGGAATTTATTTTCACGCCAATATATGCCTCCTCACCGTTTTCAGCAAGCTTTATCTGCTCGTCTATCATTTCCATAACACGGTTCTGCAGACATTCAGGTGCAACAAGCAAAGCCCCGGAGCTTTTTACCGTGGTATCAGAGGCAAGGGCATTGAATACGTCATTTGCATCTCGTCCGATTGTCTGGTCGGCAGTCATAAGGCATAGATCTGTATAAAGACGGGCAGTTTTTTCGTTGTAGTTTCCTGTACCTATCTGAGTGATGTACTCAGGATTTCCGTTGACACTCTTTGTTATCAGGCACAGCTTGGAATGTACCTTGTAACCATTCAGACCGTAGATTACAGTACAGCCTGCCGCCTCAAGACGGCGTGACCACTCAATATTGTTTTCCTCGTCAAATCTCGCTTTCAGTTCAACAAGCACAAGCACGTCCTTGCCGTTTTCAGCCGCCTCAATAAGGGCATTTACTACCTCACTGTTTTTTGCTACCCTGTAAAGAGTCATTTTGATTGATACTACGTCTTTATCTGCTGCCGCCTCGTGTAGCATATTGAGAAACGGTTTTATGCTGTCAAAAGGATATGAAAGGAACTTGTCCCCTTCTTTGATTTGTGCAAGAATTGATTTTCCTTCACCAAACTGTGCAGACTTCTGCGGAATCCTTTTTGGATAGAAAAGTTCAGTTTTCTGACGGAGATAATCCTGAAGATCAAATACAAAGGAAAGGTCGAGAGGAGAAATATTTCTGAAAACATACTTGCGTTCTATGTCCATATACTTGCAAAGCTTTTTAACAATTTCCTTGTCAAGGTCTCTGGACAGTTCAAGGCGTACCGGAGAAAGTCTTTTTCTCTGCTTTATAATATCAGCCATAAATTCACGGTAGTCAAGGTCCTCATCGTAAAGTGCATCTGCGTCGATATCGGCATTTCTTGTAACCCTCAGAAGTGATTTTGATTTTACAGTGTATTCCTTAAAAACTTCAGGGGCAAAATGCAGTATAAGCTCCTCGGACAGAATGTATGTACCGCTGTTTTTGCTTACCTCAATAAGTCTTGGAATAACTCCGTTGCCGCATGGAATTATACCTATTTTCTTCTTGCCGCTTTTCTTTTCCAGTACCGCTGCTGCGTATATTTCCTTGTTTTTCAGAAACGGGAACGGCTGTCTTTCACCCACTATGACCGGTGACAGAAACGGTGCAATTTCTGAATTGAAGTATTCTTCAAGGTGTTCGTTTTCACTCTTGTCAATATTTTTGAAATCCACGATTCTGACATTGTGTTCCTCAAGCCTGCCCATCAGCTTTCCATACACAATATCCTTGCGTTCGTTGAGCTGGTGTACCTTGTCAAGGACTGCGTCAATCTGCTCTCCGGCGGTCATATCCGTTTTGTTTTCACGGATATTTCTGTCAAGCAGCATCTGGTCAATCAGCGAACCCACACGAACCATAAAAAATTCATCAAGGTTGCTCTGATAAATGGACACAAACGACAGTCTTTCACAAAGAGGATTTTTATTGCTCTCCGCCTCTTCAAGAACCCTTTCATTGAATTTCAGCCAGGATATTTCCCTGTTCATATAAACCTGTTTTTCAGCTTTGCTCATTTCAAATCGCTCCATTTCTGTGCATTATATAATAAATGCTGTATGCAATATATCCCAATACATTGCTTTTATTATAAATCATCTTTGTGAAATCTGAAATCGTGCTAATGTAAAATCTATGTAAATTATTTTTTACATTCAATGAATTTAAAACGGCGAAGGCTGTCCTCATTGTCAGGAAAATATTGAAAAAAGTCGCTGTACTGTCTGTGGAACAGTATGAGCGGCAAATTATGTTTATCCCGGCTTTGATATTTAAATTTATTCATCAGATACTGACCACGGGAATTTGATTTTTGTTTTTTCACCAGTGGAAAAGCGGCAGAAATAAGTATTTTTGGGTCCATGGAGTAAATATGTATCGCTGTCAATTATCTCAAACGAATCAATATACTCTTCTTTTCTGACAATTTCATCTTTTTCTAAAGAATCCAGTAATTCTATTCCTGCACCTTCATAATCAATATCACTCGGAAGTTTTACTCTTTTTATTTCACATAAATTTTCACCTGCATAACTCATGCAATAATGATAATCTCCGCCATAGTACAAGAAATAAGCAGTGTTATCCAGTGAACCAGGTAAGTCAACAAATAATTCATTGGTTTCAGAATCGTAAATACCATAATCTGTCACCATAAATTTTCCGATTGAATATGACGGCGCAATATCATTCTGTATGAAAAAATCGTCCTCAATCAGCTCCAATGTTTCTTCATCATAGGCATAATAAACTGATTTTGCAAAAGAAACATTTCCTTCCATAGTACAGCCCGCATATAATCTTCCGTTGCAATATACAATATCGCTGCAATAGTAATCATCATTATTATTTGTAAAATTCAAATCGGTTTCATAATCTGTAAAATCCGTATTAATGCGGCAATATGTAGCTTTTACAACTGTACCCGGTACAAGTTCATTCGGGAACTGTAATTCTACATGACAAATATAAATTCTTCCGTCTTCTGTAATACCGTTTATGGCATTTTGTTCAAATCTTTCCATAGTATCATAACCATGATAAAAATCATCAAGTATAAAATAATCTTCCAGATTACCTTCCATATCGTATTTTATAAGCGCACATTCATTTTCAAAAGCCGTATCATCAAACTTCATGTACCCTATACTATAAATATTCCCCTCAAAACAATAATTTGCATGAGTTTCTGTAACTATGGTACAGTCAACCTTTTTACCATTAACATCAAGCTTTACATTTTGAACATCGGGAACAATTGTTTCAAGAGTTTTGGTTTCAGGGTCATAACAAAAATACCCACTTTCATAAATATCTTCAAAATATAGTACATCGCCATTCCAATAAGTAGTATCATTAAACTGGTTCTTATATTTGCTGTTCTCATACTCCTCGTCAAGCAGTTCATAATATTCATAGCCTGCCTGCGCCTGCGTTTCCCTTTTATTTATCTCGTGAACCGCAACTCCTCCTGCAACGCTGCCGCCTAAAACCACAGCAGTAATACCTGCAATAACTTTAGAGGTTGCCGAGTGAACCGCCTCTCCCGAAGAGGCTGTGACCTGTGCCGCATTTGCCGCAGATGTGGAAATAACGGAGAGAT
>CAMCMW010000296.1 GCA_945876155.1 uncultured Ruminococcus sp.
TCTGACTGCAACAAGAGAGCCAGGGGTTCTGCCGATAACGTCCTTAGCCTTTTTTCCGACATATTTTGCCTTGTCGGTTCTGGTGTCCACTGCAACAACTGACGGTTCTCTTATGATAATACCCTTTCCTCTCATGTAAACAAGGGTGTTAGCAGTACCCAGATCTATACCAATGTCCTTTGTAAACATCTACACATTTCTCCTTTTGTATGTTCCTTTTAAATCATTTTACATTTCTTGAATTTTCTCTTATTTTATTATACCACTAAATATGATGTTTCACAACAAATTTTGAAGGTAAAAAAATCCTCATATAAGCGTTAAGTATTTGTTAAATTTACACAAAAACGCAATAAAAATTTTATGCAATAGCCTTAGAAAGCTTTGGATAAACTGCAACAGCGATAAGCATAAAAATTATCTGCGCAACGCTGAGGGAAAATTCAAATCCCACTGTAAGTTTGATTATCACAAGGTTTATACTTGTAGGAGAAATACCGATTTCCTTTGAATATGCAAGCCAGCTTAACATATCTGTATTAACAGCGCCCTTTGCGGCAATAGAGCCGACAATTGCGCCTGCTATTATAAGCATTATCAGCAAAATTTTGTTTTTCATTCTGTTACCCCTTTTGTCATTATCAGATTGTTGTTGATTTAGTTTTTTACTGTCCGGTCGAGCCGAAACCTCCGCTGTTTCTGTCTGTTTCGTCAAGCGTATCCGTTTCGATGATTTCCGGCAGCAGTACCGGAGTTACCACCATCTGAGCGATTCTCATGCCGTGTGTAACGGTAAAGCTTTCTTTTCCGTGATTTATAAGAGGAACTTTTATTTCCCCTCTGTAATCGCTGTCCACTACGCCCACGCAGTTTGCAAGAGCAATGCCGTGCTTTGAGGCAAGCCCTGAACGTGGGTATATCATAAGTGCGGTGTTTTCGGAATCGGGTGCGGCGGAAATACCAGTTGGTATCATTTTGATTTCACCCGGTTCAATAACAATATCGCTGTCTGTGCAGGCTGAAAGGTCAAGTCCGGCACTGCCTTTGGTTGCTCTCTGCGGAATAACAGCCTTTTCGCAGAGTTTTTTTATTTTAAGCGTCATATATTTTCTCCATAAATTACAGAACACCTCTGTAATATAATCCTCTTGTAATATTTTCTTTTTTCTTTCCCACACTGCGGTACTCTTCAATTATTTCAGATACCTCATGGGGATTTTCGTCGGTAAAATAAAGTGTCATAAAGCTAATGTTCTTAAATTCGTCAAGCCTGTCCGCAAGGTAAAGCTTTTGCGAATTGAGAATTTCCGTGTACTGTCCGTGGCAGACAACAGAAAAGTTTCTTCCTGTTCTGTCCGAAAGCTTTTTGCTGCATTTTCCGCAGCCCACTTCGTTTTTCACCGGACAGTTTGCCGTAAGCATGACAGGCAGTCTGCCGTAAGCGATTATTCCCACAGGCACAGGTGATTTTAAAGCCGCCGCCTGACCGGATTTAAGTTCAAATGAAAGGGTCAGGTCGCACAGATTCAGTTCTGAAAGCAGATTTGCACTGTAGGAATTGGACACGTTCAGTCCGAAATCACCGTGAAGAGTAAATTCAAGCTCTGTACCGGTTTTCAGATACGCAATGTTGTTGCACATAAGATTGGTGATACCAAACTTTTTGGCACTGGTAAGCAGACGTTTTGTTTCCTGTTCGTCAGTTATAAATCTCGGCGGCTCAATAATGATTTTTTCCGGAGCGTTTATTCTGTCCGGCAGAATTTCAAGGGGGACAATGACCCAGTCTGCGGACATGGCAGAATCCAGCTGTGTAATGTCTGAAATCCTCGCCCTTATCTGTGAAAGTGTTCTCGGACTGTCCTTTATTTCCGGCATTTTCCGGGAAATAGTGTATTTCGGCGTGTTTGCACTGATTCTTGCATCATTCAGCTCCGATACAGCTTTTCTTCTGACTTCATTCAGTTCTCCGGCGCTGACTGCAAGACCGTCCTCAATATCCGCATCAAGTCCGCTGTAATTGTAAACGGTGTCACCAAGTTTTGAAAGCTGTCTTTCAAGAAGTTCCCTGCCGACTGGTCTGTTCAGCGCCTTCTGTGGAACATTTCCGCTGACTGTCACAGAGTTGCCCTCACTGTCAGCCGCTGTGACTTTAACAGGTGAGTCCGGCTTAATTTCAGCTGAGAAATGCAGGTCGGACACCTTTCTTTCAGTCCGGTAAAGCTTGTGTATTTCCGGAAGTACCGCTTTTGCCGCAGTCACGTCTTCTTTTTCCCTTGTACCGAACATTCCGGTTTTCTTTCCGGTGAAATATCCGTCCGTAAAACCACTGCGTGAAAACACTGCTCTCAGCGTTTCTGTATCAAAATCCTTGCCGTCAAGGGCGTTTCTGAAGGCTGATACCGCCGCAGCAACATATTCCGGACGTTTCATTCGTCCCTCAATTTTAAGTGAAGTCACGCCGGAATTTTCTATTTCGCTGATATGCCCGGTAAGTGACAAATCTTTAAGAGAAAGTCCGCAGTGACCGCTGTTCCCGCATGAGGAAAAAGGCAGCCTGCATGGCTGTGCGCAAAGACCTCTGTTGGCACTCCTCTGACCGATTAAAGCTGAGAGATAGCACTGTCCCGAAACGGACATACACAGCGCACCGTGAACAAAAATTTCAGTTTCAATATCAAGGGCAGAAATTTCCCTGATTTGTTTTTCGGAAAGCTCTCTCGACAGGACAACTCGTTTAAATCCCAGCCGTTTTGCAGTAAGCGCACCGGCAGGGGAGTGAATCGTCATCTGAGTTGAGGCGTGAAGTCTTGCGTCGGGGGATACCGCTTTTATGATTTCAGCAGCACCCCAGTCCTGGACGATAAAAGCGTCAATACCGCATTTCAGCGCCGTTTCTATGGTTTGGGCAAACTCCGCTGTCTGACTGTCAAAAATAATCGTGTTGACGGTCATGTAAAGCTTTTTGCCGTAAAGGTGGCAGAGTTTTACCGCCTCTTTCAGTTCCTCAGAATCAAAATTACTGGCGTTCTGCCTTGCTGAAAATGACTTTCCGCCGATGTATACGGCGTCAGCACCGCATCTTAAAGCGGCAGTAAGGGAATCCATACCTCCGGCAGGGGCAAGCAGTTCAGGTTTGTCCATTATTTCTCCGCTGCCTTTTCAAGCTTTTCTATTTTAAGTTTCAGCATATCTATTTCCTTTAATGCGGCGTCACGCTCAATTCGTGCCTTGCCAGCCTCGTCAACGTACTCCTTTGCCTGTGCTCTGATATTGTCAACGTTTGCCTGTGCCTTGCTCAGGTCATCAAGAGTTGAAAGCGCAACCATGATAGCCGCTGAATAAGGAGAGATAGAGGAGGTACCGGCTGTTATATCATTTATCTTTTTTTCAAGCAGCTTTG
>CAMCMW010000297.1 GCA_945876155.1 uncultured Ruminococcus sp.
TAAACGCAGGCATTGAGGTAATCTGCAATATTTTCGGAAATATCGCTTTCCTCACAAAGCTTTAAGATTATATTCTGCGATTCTGCTATCATTCTGCCATTTTCAGTCTCTTCTGTTTTTCCGTCAGCGGAAACTGGCTGGCTGTTTGGGACAGGGGAGCGTCCTAAAAGATAATCGCAGGTAACGTTGTAATAGTCTGCCGCCCTGACGACAAATTCAAGTCCGCATTCTCTTATACCCTTTTCGTAGTGGGATAAAAGTGCCTGTGAAATACCTAAGTCGGCTGCGGCTTGTTTCTGACTTATTTTTCTTTCTTTTCGTACAAGAGTCAGAATTCTTGGAAAATCAGCGTTCATCATCCGTCCTCCTTTCTTTTCTTTAATACGGTAAAGAGTCATATTAAAATTATATAACATACTGTATAAAAAAGTAAAGTGGACATTTATAAGATTTTTCGGCTTTCTTTATGCCGAAATTTGTAGAATATATTAATACGGCGAATTTGCACCTGCTTTTTAGTGCATAATAACCAAAAGGAGTTTTATAAATATGAAAGGATACAGACTAAGTATCGTAAGGCACGGTCTTACTTCCGCAAATGATACCGGAACTTACATAGGCTGCCGTTCTGATTACTCTCTTTCACAGAAAGGGATAAACCAGTTATGGAATAAAATGGACGAATTTGACTATCCTAAAGTACAGAGAGTATATTCAAGTCCTATGAAAAGATGCCTTGAAACGGCGGAGATAGTTTTCCCGTACCGTGAAGTGCAGATTGTTGACAACATAACCGAGCTTGATTTCGGGGAGTTTGACGGCAAAAGCGTAAACGAGCTTATTGACCGTGAGGACTACAAGGAGTGGCTCAAAGGGGGGGCACCGGACAAGCGTCCGCCGGGAGGGGAAAGCACCGAGGAACTTCTCCTCCGTCTTTACAAGGGACTGCACGAAATAATAATGGACATGATGAATGAGGACCTGACCCACTGCGCAGTGGTTACCCATTCCGGAATCGTTACCAATATGATATCCGGTTTCGGACTGCCGAAGGTTGACCCGAAAGAACTGGTCTGTGCGCCGGGGGAGGGCTTTGAAGTCATGGTTACGGCGAAAATGTGGCAGCAGTCACAGGCTTTTGAGATACTCGGCAAGATACCTTATTATAAGGAATAGTACATACCGCATAAGCGGAAATTCTGCCGGAATGGAGAGAGCCAGCATGAAAATATCCGAATACCGCAGTACTGCCGGAGCGTACCTCAGAGGCAGATACGGCGAGGCTTTTGTTGTGACCGCAATCTGCCTTTTTGTGTTTGTCACGTTCAAAGCCGCCGCTGCCATATTTTATACTTTCACCAACAGGGCATTTTCACCGGTTGTTGAGGCTGTCATTACCGTGATATGCTTTTTCATAATGACTCCTCTGCTGACAGGCGGTTTCTGGTGGTTTTTCCAGACGGTCTGCGGGCAGGACAACAGAAGTCTGCTGAAACTTTATTCCGGATTCAGGCTCAACAGGCGTGCGGCGGTTCTTTACGCACTGATGTGGGTAAAAGGCTTTCTTTCACTTTTCCCCTCAGCCGCCTGCTTTACCGGTGCATACGTCCTGGTTTACGGCAATACCGGACTTGAAAGCGGCATTGCGGTTTTCGGAGCGTTTCAGCTTTTTATGCTGGGCATTGCTTTGCTGGGACTGTATTTCAGTGCGGCTGCGTCAATGGTTCTTGCGCCGTTTATTTTCATAAGTCACCCGGACAGAAATCCCTTTGGGGTAATAAGGAATTCCTCAAAGCTTATGAGGGGGCAGAAGATACGCTTTTTCCGACTGGTTTTGTCCTACATTCCCGCTATGCTGCCGGTTGTTACCATACCGTTTGTAATGCCGTCAGCGGTTATGTCGGCGGCGGTTTTTGCGAAAGAGGTTATACAGGAATCAGATTATGAACAATGACACACTTACATTCAAAGCGGACAGAAACGCCGTTTTAAAGGACTTTCTCATAAACGAATGTCACGTTTCAAAAAGACTTCTCACAAAGCTGAAACAGACTGAAAACGGAATAACCGTAAACGGCGTTCACACAAGAGTTATCGACAGGATAAGCGCCGGAGATACTGTTGAACTGAAAATCTCAGACAGCGGTTTTCTGGAGGGCAATCCGGAGCTTAAAGTACCAAAGGCTTTTGAAAATGAAAGCTTTGTGGTGTATGACAAACCAGTGGGAATGCCTGTCCACCCGTCCATAAAGCATCAGGGAGACACTCTCGGAAACTGCTTTGCGGCGGATTACCCCAGTCTGAAATTCCGCCCGGTAAATCGTCTTGACAGGGACACTTCCGGACTTTGCGTTGTTGCCAAAAGCGCCTATGCGGCGGCACTGCTGCAAAACGGTATTGAAAAGACCTATTTTGCGGTAGTACAGGGGAATCTGACCGGAGAGGGCGTTATCGACCTGCCGATAGCAAGGGAGTGCGACTCTATTATAAAAAGAGTTGTCAGAGAGGACGGTCAGAGGGCGGTGACACGCTACAGAGCAATCAGGGGGAACGGCAGATTCACTCTCCTTGAAATAAAGCTTGAAACGGGGAGAACACATCAGATAAGGGTACACTTTTCCCATATAGGCTATCCCCTTGCAGGAGATGACCTTTATGGCGGTGATACATTATACATAAACAATCAGGCGCTACACTGCGGAGAAATGCTTATTGATTTTCCGGATTCGGATGAGAAAATAAGGGTTTGCTCAGAGTTGCGTGAAGATATGAAAAAATTACTGGAAATGGAGAATTGAAATGGAAAAAATTGCAAGCTTTCAGGTTGACCACAGAAAAATTGATGTAGGAATGTACATATCAAGGGTTGACGGTGATATCGTGACCTATGATATCAGAATGGTAAAGCCCAACGGCGGAGTTTATCTTGAAACACCGTCTATGCACACTATCGAACACCTTTTTGCGACCTACGCAAGAAGTTCTGAGTTTAAAAAGGCAGTTATATATGTAGGACCTATGGGTTGCCGTACCGGTTTTTACCTGCTTACAAGAGGACTTGCTCACGAGGCGGCTATAAAGCTTGTCCGTGACGCTTACAAATTCATATCCGAATATGATGACAGGATTCCGGGCTGTTCCGAGGAAGAATGCGGCAATTACAAGGAACATAATCTGGCACAGGCGAGAAAGGACGTACTTCCTCTTCTGAAAGCACTGGAAAACTATACTGTCGAAATGCTGGATTATTCCTGGCACTATTAAACAAAAATTTAGTTTTCGAATTGTGCAGTCTGACAAAATATTGTCGATGACTGGGAAATGTATACAAATCGACTTGCTTTTTATTGTTTGCTTGTTATAATAGCTTTGTGATGTAACCCAATTGTAATAACTTGTA
>CAMCMW010000298.1 GCA_945876155.1 uncultured Ruminococcus sp.
ATATAAATTGAAACATGGCGGTCCGGAAACGGGCTGCCTTGTTTTGCATTCAGGATTTGACATTTTTATGATTATATGTTATAATAAATCAATTAAGATGAAGTGTAAGGATAAATGAAAGGAAATTTTAATGCGATTTGATGAAATCGGTCTTTCTGAGGAGATGCTCAGAGCAGCAGAACAAATTGGTTTTACAGAAATGACAGAGATACAGGAAAAGAGTATTCCTGTTATTTTGGAGGGTAAGGACGTTATCGGGCGTTCCAATACCGGTACGGGAAAAACAGCGGCTTTTGGTATACCGGCAGTTGAAAAGATAAAAAAAGACAGTCCGGAGGGGGTTAAGACGCTGATTCTCTGCCCTACAAGAGAACTGGCAGTCCAGGCGGCTGACGAGATAAAAAAGTTTTCTCAGTTTATGCCATGGGTAAAGGTATCCGCAGTTTATGGCGGTGCGGCTATGGACAGACAGATAAGAGAACTCAAAAGGGGTGCTAACATCGTTGTGGGTACTCCCGGACGTGTTATGGACCATATCCGCAGGCGTACCTTAAAACTTGAGGGTCTTGAAATGATTATCCTTGACGAAGCTGACGAGATGCTCAATATGGGATTTCGTGAGGACATTGAGGAGATTCTGCAGTACGTTCCGGAGGAGCGTCAGACTATACTCTTTTCCGCAACAATGCCGCCGGAGATTATGGCTATTACTGAAAATTATCAGAAATCACCGGTGCTTATAAAAACCATTTCAAAGAGCCGTACTGTTGAGGCAATCGACCAGTCCTATTATGCTGTAAGCAGCGGAAAAAAAGCGGATGCACTTTATGTCCTGTGGCTTTACAATGCGCCGAAATCCTCAATGGTTTTCTGCAATACCAAGAAAATGGTCGACGAGCTGACTGAATTTCTGGCGTCAAAGGGCGTTAAAGCTGCCGGTATTCACGGCGATATGAAACAGCTCCAGCGTACAACGGTAATGAACTCCTTCAAGTCCGGCAGGATAAATGTTCTTGTGGCGACTGACGTTGCGGCGAGAGGTATTGACGTAAGCGGTGTTGACGCTGTTTTCAACTTCGACCTTCCCCAGGATAATGAATACTATATCCACAGGATTGGAAGAACCGGACGTGCCGGAAAATCGGGAAAGGCTTATACTCTTGTTTCCGGTAAAAAACAGGTTTATGCTATAAAGGCACTGGCGAAATATACCAAGTCTGAAATAGCAGAAAAGCAGCTGCCGGGCAAAGATGAAATAACGGCGTCCAAACTTGAAGGTTTTGCTGAGAGGATAGGAAACTACTGCCAGAGGGATATTGTCCCAGAAACAGACAGACTTTTTGAAATTCTCGCAGAAAAAGGAATTTCAGCTGAGGAAATCGCAAGAGCGCTTTGCAGCAGAAAGATTTCAAAGGAACTGAAAAATATTCCAGAGGTTCATTCTGAAACCTACAGGACTGAAAAGCGCAGCAGAAAGGGCGGAAACTCAAAGACCGTCAAGGTGGATATCAATATCGGAAGGGCGCATAAAATTGCTCCGAATTTCATTCTGGGCGCACTTGTTGACGCTACCGGAATGTCCGGAAAGGACTTCGGAAAGATTGACATTCACGACAGGCACACCACCGTTGAAGTACCCGATTCTGAAAGCGGATACATTATTGATTCAATGAAAAACAGCCGTATCAACGGCAATAAGGTAACAGTCCGGCTGTATGAACCCACCGGCAGAAACCGGAATTACAGAGATAAAAATTCCGGCAGAGGAAAAAAAGGTACAAACAGAAACGGCGGTTACGGAAACGGAAAAAAACGTTATTCCAGTTCGCATAAGAAAAGATAAGGCGATAAAATAAATTATTATAGTGAAAGCAAAATTATTTTTTGCTGTCACTATAATTTCGGGGGAAATTTATGAGGATTCTTGTTGTTGAGGACGAAGAGGCAATCGCAGAGGCTCTTGCTCATATCCTGACAAAAAATAAATATCTGGTTGATACCTGCTATGACGGCGAAAGCGGTTATGACAATGCTATGACAGGTATTTATGACATTATATTATTAGATATCATGCTTCCCGGTATGAACGGTCTGGATATACTTCGTGGTATCAGAAAGAACGGGATTTCATGTCCTGTTCTGCTGCTTACTGCTAAGGACGAGATCTCCGACAAGGTAAAGGGACTTGATTCAGGTGCTGACGACTATCTGACAAAGCCGTTTGCAATGGAGGAACTTCTTGCAAGAATAAGGTCACTTTCAAGAAGGACTGACCATGCAATAAACGACAATCTGCTCAGCTTTTCGGATATAACCCTGAATCTGCAGACCTATGAACTTTCCTGCGGGGGAAACTCTCTTGCGCTGGGACTGAAAGAATTCAGTATCATGGAATATCTGCTCAATAATCCCAACAAGGTTATAAGCAAGGAAAAGATGATTGAAAAGATATGGGGATATGATTCCGATGCTGAATACAACAATGTAGAAGTCTACATATCTTTCCTCCGAAAAAAGCTGCGCCATATTCATTCCGGAACGTCTATTAAAACTGTAAGGGGAGTGGGGTATCGTCTGGAGGAATCTTAATGATAAAAAAACTCAGACGAAGATTTATTATTGTGAATATGAGCATTCTGACCTGCGTTCTTTTCGGTGTGCTGGCAGGGATATTTGCTTATATGTACAGCTCAGAGGTGAAAATTTCCTATGAGCTTATGGAGTCAATACTCAACGAGAGGGATATTGACGTAAAAGAACCGTTGAGAATTTCTGAATCTGCCGAGGCGGTCACTTTTGCTGACAAACAGAAAGTGGCACTTATGAGCCTTCAGAACATGGCTTATGAATACGATGATTATCAGGATTATTACTATGAAGATTATTATGATGATTACCCCGGCGATTACTGGGACGATGGTCGCAGACCGTTTCCGGACAATCCGGGCGTTCCTCCTGAACCGTACCCACAGGAACCTACAAGACCTCAGTGGGAAAATCCACCTATGCCGACTGACAGTAACTCCCGTCCCGATTCAGAACCTGATGATGATGACGATGGTGACGACGACAGCGTGCCTGACGCTGACAGCAGCAAACCGGACAATGATGAAAGCAGTGTAAACAGCCGTCCGGAGAGTCCTGCGAATCAGAATACCCAGCCGCCGGACAGCGGCAATCAGTCACCAGAGAGCAGTCAGAAGGAGGAAAGCAGTCAGAAAGAGGAAAGCAGCAGTCCCACAAAGCCGCAGACTGAAAAACCGACTCAGCAGACTTCTGCCCCCGACACCAGTGAAAATACAGAGCCAAAGAAAACAACTGTTACAAGCGTTACCACTGAACTTCCGCCGCTGCCCCGTGACCCGTACAGGGGAAATGTAAAACGTGCGTAC
>CAMCMW010000299.1 GCA_945876155.1 uncultured Ruminococcus sp.
TGAGATTGTAGGACTTGATATGAATTCTGCAAAGGAGGCATTTTCAGTATATCTTAATGATGTGCAGCTGGATGACAGGCAGATTTATTTTGTGAATCAGATAATTAACTACATCGTTCAAAACGGTATGATGAAGGATCTGGCTGTCATGCAGGAATCTCCGTTTACGGATAAGGGAGAATTAGGAGATGTATTCACCGATACAACAGTCTGGTCTGGTATTATACGAACGATAAAGATGATAAATGCCAATGCCGGAGCGGCTGCATAAAAGCACTGAAAACAATTCCGGGTCATACTCAGGATTTATCTTTAAAACAGGGGAGAACATTATGCGAAAACGAATTTTAGCTTATCGGAAACGTATCGATGAACTGTTACAAAGTATGCCGGATGGAATAAACTGGGAGGATGTTCTCAGTGAACATTTACAGCAGATTTCTTTTTTTCAGCATGAACGGCTGGTGCATCTGATTGTTACAATGACTGTTGCCATACTGACCCTGTTGTCCATGGGAATAGCTGTTATGACTCAGATTATGACTTTGTTTCTGCTGACCGGTATACTGGTTGTCCTTCTGATTCCGTACATTCTTCACTATTACCTGTTGGAAAACGAGGTGCAGAAAATGTATGTGCAGTATGACCGTATGCTTGAACTGGTACGGGAATCTGAAAACAAAAGCGGATTATATCCGTAAATAAAAAGATGACACAGAGTGAAATTACTCTGTCAAAAAAACAAAGGCTGTTTTACTTCTTGTATGCAATTTCTGAACTGTCTATTGTAATTTTTAAAATAATGTGTTATAATAAGGAAAATTAACGATTTTTTATTGATATGGAAAGGATGAGTTTTATGGCAATAACACCAATCGGCAGTAACAACAATTTTAGTATGCAAAGTTCTGCTTCTGAAAATCTTGAACTGTTAAAAAAACAGCGTAAAGACCTTGAAGAACAGCAAAAAACACTCAATTCCTCAGAATTACAGAATAAAATTGATTCTCTCAATAAGCGTATCAGCAATCTGGAAAAACGTGTCAGCAAGCCTTCCGGCGAAGAAGAATGTCAGACTTGTAAAAACAGAAAATATAAAGATGGTTCTGACGATCCGGGTGTGTCTTTCAAGTCAGCATCAAAAATCAGCAAAGGTAATGCAGCATCTGTTGTAAGAAGACACGAAAATGAACATGTTGTAAGAGAGCGTGCAAAAGCAGGGCGTGAAGGAAAAGAAGTGGTTTCCCAGAACGTTACTATTAAAAATGCTATTTGTCCTGAATGTGGTAAATCCTATGTTGCAGGCGGTGAAACGGTTACTGTTACAAAAGAAAAACCCGAAAACAAATTTAAGGTTGGTATGGAGGATCCCACACAGAATACAGGTTTGTTTCTTAATTCTTCAATCTGATACATATATCCTGTAGAATAGTATCCGCCGCAAATTTTGAGTGAGCGTTTTGCTGAGCTATATCCAAACGCAAATCTTATTTGTAAAAAATCTCCGGTACCCTTTTATGAGTACCGGAGATTTTGTATGCTTATTTCAAAAGAGAATATCCCTTTTCACAGATCTCATCAATTTCGTCCTGTTTTGCATCAATCAGCATTTCTATTTTCCGACTGCGTTTCTCATATATCTTTTTATAAACTGGAAAAGGCAGAATCCATCCGAGAAACGCCGGAATCGCAAGTAGAATGCAGAGTAAGATCATAGGCGGCTCGTGGGTCAATGCAAATACAGAACCAGCCATAAATACTGTGCCAATGATGCCGACGATTAATGACCACATAGTCGCAGCAGAAGCTTTGGAGTGTTCCAGTGTGCGTACTTCATTGGCACAGGCTTCAAAATGTCGCTGCAAACGGGTAAGTTCTGCATGATTTATTATATGCCGGTCACGCTTGAGGTAAATAGTCGTGTGATTCAGCCTGTCTGTAACGGGATGATTTTCGTCGACAGTCCAGCCGAAATTTTCATAGCAGTCCAGATACATGGAAGCATATTCTGAATCAACAGTTATCTCTTTATATTCATAGCCGACAAAGTTACGTTTTATATTACTCAAAGCAAATCCTCCTCATTTTTCAAATATGCAGGAAGTTTTACTGTAAAAACGGTTCCCTTGCCGACTTCGCTTTTCACAGTAATTATGCCGTCACAAAGCTGTAAGATACGCTGTACAAGAGCAAGTCCCAGACCGTTTCCCTCTGTGGAATGGGAAGTATCTCCCTGATAGAATTTATCAAAAATATGCTTTACCGTATCTGCGTCCATGCCGCAGCCTGTATCAGATACGGAAACTGTTACCGATTCCTCATCAGAGATTTGTGTTAGTGTTACTGTACCGCCGTCCGGCGTGAACTTCATGGCATTTGACAAGAGGTTTGTCCACACAATAGCAAGCAGTTCCTCGTCTGCCTCCACCATCACCTTGTCTTCTAAGTCAGCTTCAAACTCAATATTCTTTTTCTCCCAGATATTCTCAAACTGCAATGCACACTCACAAAGCTGTGCGCAGATGTCAAAGCAATGGGGAGTGGGTTGTATTGCCTGCTTTTCCAGCTTATTCAGTTTCAGCATATTGGTTATCAGGTTAGACAGCCGCTTTGTGGCATGGAGAATAGTCTCAGTGCATTCCTTTTTCTGTTCTTCACTCAGGTGATTTCGCTGCAAAAGTTCTGCATTATTCTGAATGACCGCAAGGGGCGTTTTTATCTCATGGGATACGTTGGAAAAGAAGTCAGTTTTCAGAGTTTCAATACTGCCAAGCTCCTCCACCATTTTATTGAAGTCTATGATCATTACATCGAGATAATCCAGTTTGTCCGAAGTATTCGTTGTAGGGAAATAGACGGAAAAATCACCGTGAGCTACCTTTGATGTAGCTTTCGCCAGATTTTGCATGGGAATTTCATAGCTTCTCCTGACACGCCAGCCTGTAAACAGGGTCAGTCCCAGCGCCACAAGAAACCAGTAAATCATGGGAATGATTGTCTGTACAAGTTCGCTCCAGTTCCGTTCATTGACAAGCACAATCAGTCCGAAGTGTATGCCCGACATCAAAAGCAGTACCAGAAAGAAAATCACAAGCAAAGAAACAGGAAAACGTGACCGTCTCACCGGAATTTTCTGACTGCTCATAACAGCACCGCCTTGTACCCGATTCCTCTTACTGTTTTGATTTCAAAGCCGTTACAGACAGAAAACTTATCCCTGAGTTTTGTGATATACACATCGACTGCACGTAAACTTGTTTCTGTTTCGATACCCCAGAATTCGTCCATAAGCTGCGCACGGGAAAAGGTCTTTTTCGGATAGGATAACAGCTTGTACAGAATGTTGAATTCTCTCGTTGTAATGGGAACTTCTTCACCGTCCACCGTG
>CAMCMW010000300.1 GCA_945876155.1 uncultured Ruminococcus sp.
GAACCCCTGCAGCCTTTGAAAAGGCTGGCGAAACTTTTGGTTCGCCGTTCGGCGGGTTTAATTTTTGCCATATATTAAACTTCAACTGTTCCGATATGCCAGATATTCTCAGCATAATCCTTGATAGTTCTGTCTGAACTGAACTTGCCTGCATTGCACATATTCAGCCACATTTTCTTGCCGATAACCTTTTTGCTGCCGAAATCACCGATACACTTCAGCTTTACTTCAATGTAGTTTTCAAGGTCACCCAGCAGATAGTAGTTATCCGGTGAATGCCATGACGCACCGTCTGTCAGTGAGTAGTAAAGCTCTCTGAAAACGCCTGTGCCGCCGTCGGAAACAGTACCGTCAATAAGGGTTGAAACAACACGTCTGATTCTTTCATTTTCAGAAAGGAGCTTTCTGCTGTTGTACTCCGGCATGATTTCTTTCAGTTCCTCAACCTTTGCACCGAAAATGTAGTTGTTTTCCTCTCCAGCCTCTTCCACGATTTCAATGTTTGCACCGTCGTATGTGCCGAGAGTAACTGCACCGTTGAGCATAAGCTTCATGTTGCCTGTACCGGACGCCTCTGTACCGGCTGTTGATATCTGTTCGGAAATGTCAGCTGCCGGAATAAGCTTTTCAGCGTAGGACACATTGTAGTTTGAAACGAATACCACCTTGATGTATCTGCTTACTTCCTCATCGTTTTCAATAAGCTTTGCAATCTCGTTGATGTACTTTATAATACCCTTTGCCCTGCGGTATCCCGGAGCAGATTTTGCACCGAAAATAAAGGTTACAGGGTTCATGTTGATAATTTCTCCGGACTTGATTCCGAAATAGATGTAGAGTATCGAGAAAGCGTTCAGCAGCTGACGCTTGTATTCGTGAAGTCTTTTTATCTGAATGTCGAAAATCGTATTCGGATTTATCTCAATGCCCTCTGCCTTTTTGATGTATTCAGCAAGAGCCTTTTTGTTTTCCTTTTTGATGTTGAGGAAACGGTTGATTATCTCGTCATTGTCTGCGTACTGCTCCAGTGATTTGAGCCTGTCAAGGTCAGTCATCCATTCTTCTCCGCCTGTCAGGTCGGTTATCATCTTTGCAAGCTCCTTGTTGCACAGTGCAAGCCAGCGGCGCTGTGTAATACCGTTTGTCTTGTTCTGGAAACGCTCCGGATAGAGACTGTACCAGTCCGCAAGAACTGTGTCTTTCAGAATCTGGGTATGTATTTCAGCAACACCGTTTACGTATGATGAGCAGTAAACAGCCATGTCAGCCATATTCACAAGACCGTTTCTGATAATCATGATCTTCTCAAACTTTGATTTTTCAAGTCCCTTTGAGTACATTTCAGATATCAGCTGTTCGTGAATCTGGAGAATGATTGAGTAAATCTCCGGCAGAAGTTCCTCTATCAGTGAGCATTCCCACTTTTCAAGTGCCTCCGGCATTACTGTGTGGTTTGTGTAGTTGAATACATTCTTTGTGATTGCAAATGCCTTGTCAAAGGACATACCCTGTGCTGTCAGTATTCTGATAAGCTCCGGAATGGAAATAACCGGGTGTGTGTCGTTGAGCTGGATTGTGATGCTGTCTGCCAGATTTTCAAGAGTGCCGAAACGCTCCATGTGCTTTTTTGTGATGTCCTGCAATGACGCACTGCAGAAGAAATACTGCTGCTTTAATCTGAGCTTTTTACCCTCTCTTGTATCGTCATTGGGGTAGAGTACTCTTGAAATGTCCTCAGCGGCAGTTTTTTCAGCGCTTGCCTCAAGGTATTTCTGCTCGTTGAAAAGTCTGAAATCAAACTCGTTTACAGCCTCTGCCTGCCACAGACGAAGTGTGCTGACATGATTTGTCCTGCAGCCGTAGATAGGCATATCGTAAGGTACTGCCTTTACAGTCTGACCATTGAACTTAACTTCAACAGCCTCCTTGTCCAGCCTTACAGACCATGGGTCGCCGAACTGAGTCCAGTTGTCAGCGGTTTCAGTCTGGAAACCGTTTTCAATGCCCTGCTTGAAAAGACCGTACTTGTATCTTATGCCGTAGCCGTCAAGAGGAAGATCCATTGATGCGGCACTGTCAAGAAAGCAGGCAGCAAGTCTTCCAAGACCGCCGTTGCCCAAAGCTGCGTCCTCAATTTCTTCAAGTGCAGAAAGGCTTGTACCCATTTCGTTTAACACTGCTTCTGCGTCGTCGTAAAGACCCAGGCAGAGCAGATTGTTGTACACTGCACGTCCTACAAGAAATTCCATAGAAAAGTAGCAGGCACGTCTGCTGTGCTGATGAGCAAATTTTGACTTTTTCCAGTTTTCAGCTGTGTATTCCAGAACTGAATTTCCGATTGCATTGTGAATTTCCTGAGGAGTTTTGCAGTCCTTTAAGGCTGCTCTCAGTGTGTCTTTGAACTGTTCCATAATTTTTCTCCTTTTATCGGTTATACATTTTATTGAGCTTTAAGATTTTCTTTGAAAGCTTATCAGTGAAGTCAGATTCCCTTGTGCGGAACTGCCAGTTGCTGCCGGTTGTGGACGGCGTGTTCATTCTGCACGATGGGTCACTTTCAAGAAAATCCTGCATCTGAGCAACTGCAATTTCCGCAACGCTGCCCCATGCTGCTCTTATCATTCCTTTTGGAATGTCCTTTTGCTTTTTGATGTTGAAGTACGCCATTGCATACTTTAAAGTGTCAGAAGAGGCTGAATTTACCCAGCCTTTAAGGGTTTCGTTGTCATGGGTACCGGTGTATGCAATGCAGTTTGAACTTTTAAAATTGTGTGGGAGGTGTTCGCTTTTTCCGCCCTCGCCGAATGCAAACTGCAATACTTTCATGCCAGGGTATCCCACTGCTCTGAGCATCTCGTGAACGTCCTCTGTGATAAAGCCCAGGTCTTCGGCAATAATGTTAAGTGCGCCGAGTTCTTTCTGGACTGTCTTGAAAAGCGCTGCACCCGGACCTTTTCGCCATTCACCGGTTTCAGCGGTCTCACTGCCGTAGGGAATAGCGTAGTAGCTTTCAAAGCCTCTGAAATGGTCGATTCTCACGATGTCATACAGCTTTGAGGAAAATCTGAGTCTTTCAGTCCACCATTCGTAGCCGGTCTTTTTGTGGTACTCCCAGTCGTAGAGTGGATTGCCCCAGAGTTGTCCTGTGGGAGCGAAATCGTCCGGAGGGCAGCCGGCAACGTCAATCGGTTTACCGTCCTTGTCAAAGAGGAAAAGTTCCGGCGACGCCCACGCTTCAACGCTGTCATAGGAAACGTATATCGGCATATCGCCGATAATTTCGATTCCCTTGTCATTGGCGTATTTTTTCAGGTTGAACCACTGTCTGAAAAACTTATACTGTATAAACTTGAAAAATTCAGTTTCCTTTTTAA
>CAMCMW010000301.1 GCA_945876155.1 uncultured Ruminococcus sp.
CTTGTCAGCGGCGTTGTGACTATTCTTGGAACACTTGTTTTCATGCTGACCATAAGCGTAAAAATTGCACTGATAGTTGTAGTCCTTACACCCATTTCCCTTTTCACTGCCGCAAAGATAACACAGCTTTCAAGAAAGGCTTTCATGGAGCAGTCGGAACACCGTGGAAAGCTAAACGGCATTGCAGAAGAAATGATAGGCAATCAGAAGGTAGTCAAGGCGTTTTCCTACGAGGAACGTGCTGAAAAAAGCTTCAGTGAAACCAATGCGAAAATGGCAAAAAGCGGTGTTAAGGCTATTTTCTTTTCCTCTATGACCAACCCTACAACACGCTTTGTAAACGGTCTTATCTATGCCGCTGTGGGTACTGCCGGTGCGCTGAGTGCAATCGGTTCTATCGGATTTCTGGGGAAAATTACTGTAGGTCAGCTGACAAGCTTTCTGTCCTACTCAAACCAGTATACCAAGCCTTTTAACGAGATTTCCGGCGTCATTGCCGAACTGCAGAACGCTGTCACTTCGGCACAGAGAGTGTTCAGTGTAATAGACGAGCCCGCTGAATCCTCCGACGAGGGCAAGGAGGTTATGACCCAGTGCGACGGTTCTCTTGAACTCAGCCACGTCAATTTCTCCTATGTACCGGAAAATCCCCTTATCACCGACTTTAATCTTACAGTCAAGCCGGGACAGAAAATCGCCATTGTCGGTCCTACCGGATGCGGCAAAACCACAGTTATCAATCTCCTGCTGAGATTTTACGATATAAACAGCGGTACTATAAAGCTTTCGGGGAAAAATACTCAGGAGATAACACGTTCAAGTCTGCGCTCCATGTTTGGAATGGTTTTACAGGACACCTGGCTTTTCACCGGAACAGTCGCTGAAAATATCGCCTACGGCAGACCGGACGCCACTCCCGAACAGATAACCGCCGCCGCAAAAGCCGCCCATGCTCACAGTTTTATAAAGCGACTGCCCGACGGCTATGACACCTATATCACCGAAGAGGGCGGAGAGCTTTCACAGGGTCAGAAACAGCTGATTTCAATTGCAAGGATTATGCTTACCAATCCACCGGTACTCATTCTTGACGAGGCGACCTCCAGCATTGATATCCGTACGGAACAGCGTGTCCAGAGAGCCTTTGAAAAGCTTATGAAGGGCAAGACCAGTTTTATCATCGCCCACAGACTTTCCACAATCAAAAACGCAGACGTTATACTCGTAATGAAAAGCGGCAACGTTATAGAACAGGGCAGTCATGAACAGCTTATGAACCAGAACGGTTTCTATGCACAGCTTTATAACAGCCAGTTTTCAGCAGTATGAAAGGACGATAAATGATACAGAAAACCGCTGACAGAATCATTGAAAATATTGAAAAAGCAGTAGGTCTGAAAAACGAAACAGCCGAAATGCTCACTGCCGCACTCTTCTGCCGTGGACACGTTCTTATGGAGGACGTCCCCGGAACAGGCAAGACCGCCATTGCGGAATCGGCGGCAAAATCAGTTGGCTGTACTTTCGGAAGAATACAGTTCACTCCCGACCTGCTCCCCTCTGACATAACAGGTATAAATTTTTACAGTCAGAAAAACGAAAGCTTTACTTTCAGAAAAGGACCGGTCTTTTCGGGAATACTACTTGCTGATGAGATTAACCGTGCCGCACCCAGAACCCAGTCCGCACTCCTTGAATGTATGGAGGAAAGACAGGTCACAGCCGACGGAAAAAGCTATTCTCTGCCATTTCCGTTTATGGTAATAGCCACTCAGAATCCCCTTGAATATCAGGGAACATTCCCCCTGCCCGAGGCACAGCTTGACAGGTTTTTTATGAGCCTTGCCCCCGGCTATCCCACACGGGAAACAGAACTGAAAATCCTCTCCGGAGAGATTGGAAGAGAGCGCATAGGCGAGCTTAACACCGTGGCTGATGAGACAGAACTAAGGGTGTGTATGGACGAGGTAAAGAAGATTCACGCCGCCAACTGCATAACCGCATACCTTCTTGACATTGCGGAGAAAACCCGCAGTGACAGCCGTTTTTTACTGGGTATCAGTCCGAGAGGCTGTCTTGATACGCTGAATGGTGCAAAAGCGGTTGCGGCTATGTCCGGAAGAGAATACGTGATACCCGACGATATTATAAAGGTTATCCCCTTTACCGTATCTCACCGCATTATCCCCTCCGCCCACGAAAACACAGTCCTTGACAAAAGGCGAAGTTTAGTAGTGCAGACTGTTTCAGAAGTACCCGTCCCCAGAGAAGAATTATGGAAATTCTGATTGCCGCACTGGGCTGTCTGGTGATATTTATGGTTCAGCTTAAAATCTACCGTAAGCACTGTTTCAGACAGCTTGACTATAACTGCTTTTTCAGCGAAAGCGAAGTGCATGAGGGGGCAGAAATTGAGTTTACTGAGGAAATCGAAAACAGAAAGCGTCTGCCCCTCCCGGTTTTCAAGTCTGAACTGACTGCCTCGGCGTATCTTGATTTTGCTGACACCCATTCGGCTGTAACGGACGGTTCACGGTTTGTTTCAAGCTTTTTTGAGGTAAAAGGCAGGTGCAGAGTAAAGAGAGTGTGGAAAATAAAGTGTACCAGGCGTGGAGTTTACGGTATAAAAAACGCTGTCCTCGTCACTTCAGACATTTTCGGTTCGGAGGTCTTTTCGCTGAAACCGGATTGCAGACTGCCTGAAATTACCGTACTGCCGACTGAGCACCCATTTAACACTGACCGTATTTTCAGCCGTAATTTCTGCGGAGATATCCCCTTTAAAAATCCCCCTTTCGCCGACCCCTTTTTCACCGACGGCATAAGGGAGTACACCGGAACAGAACCGCTTAAATTCATAAACCACAACGCCTCAGCCAGGGAAAACCGCCTTATGGTCAACACCTTCGATTCTTCAGCTGAAAGCAGGATTTCAGTGGTACTTGATTTAAGCAGTCATGCAGAACACAGTATAAAAGTCTGCTGTTATCTTCTCGGACAGTTGGAGCGAAAGGGCTTTTGCTTTGGGTTATACATTCTCTCAGAGCCGGAATTGTCCGTCACTCACGCACACGGCGGAGAACATCTGAAACGCTGTCTTTACGCTCTTGCAAAAGCCGCAGTACCCGAAAAGCCGGACAAAATCAGCGTACCCAAAGAATTTCTCACAAGTCCGGTACTGATTACCGCCAACGAACAAACGGCGGTTTCATGGGGTTATGGCGTGGTATTTACCGGTTATCCCTCAAAGCCGGCGGACTTCATCTGCGTACCGGAAAGGAGCAACGACAATGAAAAAAGCTGAAACCCTTTCCATGCTGATTTAAAAATGCGGTATCTCAGCGGCTTTTTTTCAACTAGTTATACTGGTC
>CAMCMW010000302.1 GCA_945876155.1 uncultured Ruminococcus sp.
CCCCCGTTAATGAGCAGTATAAAAAGCAGTATCTCAGACTGCTTGACTGTGAGGTTAAATTCAAAGTAAAGGATACTGATGAGGAATACTATATTAATCAGTACAATGAAATGAATTGCGGCGATGAGTATGACAAAAAAGATTATGTTTATTATTACTTTGATGCGGATAATGACAGTCTGCCCGAACTTTGCATTACAGATGAAACAAGATTTATCTACATTATGAAGTATATATCTGATTCTGACGAGTTTGTTTTGTGGCATGAAGCTGACACAACGTGGATAAGACTGCTGGGCAGCAGAAAATTATGGCTTTACAGCGGCACATCTCCGATAAAATATGCGTTCTATCAGTTAGACCAAAACGGGGACACAGAGTGTACAGTAATGTTTTATATAGAAGAACGGTATAAAAAGGAAAGCGATGAAACAGAAACTGTTTATATGCTGACGCTCCCGGAATTTTCTCATGAGGACTCTCACTGTTATTACTGAGTGACTGAGGAGCAATGGAATGAACTGACTGAAAATTTCTTTGAGGAAAAGGAAATCTCAAAAGAAAAAATTAAGGAAGTCAGATTTACTTATGATGAGCTGTTTAATGAGTAACCATAGCACAAAAAAAGAGCACCCTTTCGGATGCTCTTAAAATTTTATTTATCCATAACTTCTGCTTTGATTTGTTCCTGACTTTCAAATGCTGCACCTTTGGTAAACTTGTCAACCTCAAGCTCACCCTTAGTATCAGTATCTGTCGGATTTTTCTTTTTGTACACCAGTTTAAGCAGAATAGGGGTTATAATCGTGGTAACAACTACCATAATAACGATAGGGGCGAAATACCTGTCGTTCATAAGCCCTACTGCCTCACCCTTGCTGGCAACGATAAGTGCGACCTCTCCTCGTGAAATCATTCCTACACCGATTCGCAGTGCGTCCTTGTTTTTCATTCCGCATATCTTAGCGCCCAGTCCGCAGCCGACTATCTTTGTGAGGACGGCAACAACAAGCAGCAGAACCGCAAAGATAATGATTGATGCATTCATGCTGGGGATAACAACTTTAAGACCGATACTTGCGAAGAACACCGGTGACAGCAGCATATAGGAAAGTGTCTCAAAACGGTTTGTAAGGTATGTGGCTCTCGGGCCGTTTGACATTGCAAGACCGGCAACGAATGCACCGGTAATATCCGCAACTCCGAAATATTCCTCGGCACAGTAGGACATCAGCAGACAGAATACAAAACCAATGATAACGTATCTTCTGAGGTCTTTTTTGGAACTGCCTGTCCACTTGTTGAAGAGGTAGTGGAAAGCAACGCCAAGAGCGATAGCAAATACGAAGAAACCGAGTATCTTCAGAATTACAACCCAGATTTTAACAGATGAATCAGCGCATGATGTGATAATCGTAAGGGCGATAATACCCAGAATATCGTCTATGATAGCCGCACCCAGAATGGCATTACCCGACTTCGTGGAAAGCTTGCCCAGTTCTTTGAGCGTCTCGACTGTGATGCTTACAGACGTAGCAGTCAGGATTACGCCGATAAACATATTCTGGAGGAAAAGACTTGTGTCAAGTTCATTTTTTGTGTTGAACATATACGCAAGACCAAATCCTGCACCAAGAGGCACAAGCACACCAAGAAGTGCAATTACAAAGGACGCTTTTCCAGCCTTTGCAAGTTCCTTGATATCCGCCTCAAGACCTGCACAGAACATGAGAACAATAACGCCAAGCTCGGAAATAGCCTTGATAAAGTCAGTCTCCTCAAGTATTCCCAGACAAGCCGGGCCAAGAATCAGACCAGCAAGCAGTGCGCCTACGACCTGCGGAAGTCTGAAACGCTTTGTAACAAGACCGAAAAGCTTTGTACTGAGCAGAATCAGCGCAAGTGAGAGCAGATAGCCATACTCGCCGCCTGTGTTAAGAAAATCAAAAATTTTCATTTCAGATAATCTCTCCTTTTTTTAAAATTTGGAACAACCGGAAATAATTATTTTCTCCACTGGTTTGGCAATGTACAAAATAACCATCTCAAAATTACCCTAACACATTATATCACTTTGATTCAAAAAGTCAAGACAAAATTTTCACAAACTTTTCATATAAAGTAAAACTCGCAAAATGACGGATAAAATTCCATATTTTCGCTTTTTTTGTGCTGATTCACAAGAAAAAATCTGCTGATTGTCTATTCTATTAAAAAAATCAGATAATAAATTCAAAGGCTATTGACAAGTCTGAAAAAGGTGCTATAATAATTGGCAGCAGCAGTTAAACGGTGAGAGAATGGAGGAAATTTCCGTGAAACACTTGAAACAGTTTTGTATAATACTTGCGTTTTCCTTTGCGGGGGAGATTCTCAATAAGGTCATTCCACTGCCTGTTCCGGCGAGTATCTACGGTATTATTCTGCTGTTTGTGTGCCTTGAAACGGGCATTGTAAAAAAATCTGACGTTAAGGGGGCGGGTACGTTTCTCATTGAGATTATGCCGGTTATGTTTATCCCGGCGGCGGTGGGACTGCTTGAATCCTGGGATATCATAAAGCCCTCGTGTATTCAGTTTATTGCGGTAACGGTGATTTCCACGTTTGTAGTCATGGCGGTGTCGGGAAAGATTACACAGTACGTTATCAGGAGAGGAAAGAAGGTGCATTCAGATGACTGACTTTTTTGAAAATTCGGTATTTTTCGGCGTTATTATAAGCCTCGTTTCGTATGGTATCGGCGTACTGCTCAAAAAGAAGTTTAAAAGCCCTCTGCTGAATCCACTGCTGATATCAATTATTATTACAATTGCAGTTCTTTTAATACTGGATATTGATTACAGCAAATATTATGAGGGCGCAAAATATATAAGTTATCTGCTGACTCCTGCAACAGTCTGCCTTGCAATACCGCTTTATGAACAGGTTGAACTGCTAAAGCACAATTTCAAAGCTATTATAACAGGTATCCTTTCCGGAGTGGTCACAAGCCTATGCACCATTCTGGCACTTGCTATCGTATTCCGGTTCAGCCATGAGGAGTATGTGACGTTTCTGCCGAAGTCCATAACAACGGCAATCGGCATGGGCGTTTCAGAAGAGCTTGGTGGCTACGTTCCAATAACGGCAGCTGTCATAATCATAACAGGCGTTACCGGAAACATTTTCGCAGAACTGATTTTCCGGCTGTTGCGCATACACGAACCAGTGGCAAAGGGAATAGCTTTGGGTAGTGCCTCTCACGCTATCGGTACGGCAAAAGCTATGGAAATCGGGGAGATTGAGGGTGCAATGAGCAGTCTTTCAATCGTGGTTTCGGGCATTATAACTGTTGTCGGAGCGTCGGTTTTTGCCAATTTTTATTAAAC
>CAMCMW010000303.1 GCA_945876155.1 uncultured Ruminococcus sp.
ATGGGTTTGTATTTGAAAATTTTTTTAAAATCTTCACTTCCGCATTCCGGACAACATTGGTTGATTTCAACACATAAATCATATTGATTTTGTTTATTCCAACAGAGACCAATTCTTTTTTCACGCCATACTTTGATTGCTTTACATTCTCTGCACTGAAATAATTTTGTATTGCACGAAAAAGTCAATTTATTTTTTATATCTGCCTCGGCTATTGCTTTTAAAATGTCATCATAATTTCCGGAAAGTATTTCTGATTTAAATTCTTTTACAAGCTTTTCGGATTCATTAAAGTAGTCTTCAGTAAAAAATCCACCACCAATATGATATTCATGCTCAAAACCACAACTGTTACATTTGTATCTGTAAAAAGTTCCCATGACAATTTTCCATTTACCTTTATATCTTCATAGTCAGCGAAATCCTCTTCCTCTTCACATCAACGTCAAGTACCTTTACCTTAACGACCTCTCCGACCTTAACAGCCTCAAGAGGGTGCTTGATAAACCTGTCGCAGATCTGTGAAATATGCACCAGACCGTCTTCATGCACACCGATATCCACAAACGCCCCGAAGTCGATAACGTTTCTGACAGTACCCATAAGCTCCATACCCGGTTTCAGGTCTGTTATCTCCATAATGTCACCGCTTCTCATGATTGGCGCTGGCAGTTCGTCACGGGGGTCACGGCCGGGTGTCTGAAGTTCCTCAACAATGTCGTTGAGAGTAGGCAGACCGATACCCAGTCTTTCGCAGAGAGATTTTTTGTCAGTCTGCTTAACTCTGTCCCTGATTTTTCCCTTTTCAGCCGTGCCGATGTCCGCAAGCTTAAATCCGCATTCTTCCATCATTTCTTTTGCGGCGTCATAGCTTTACGGGTGTACAGCCGTGTTGTCGAGAGGGTTTTTGCCGTCTCTTACCCTTAAGAATCCAGCGCACTGCTCAAACGCCTTTTTGCCAAGCTTAGGGACTTTCAGCAGCTGTTTTCTGTCGGTAAATGCGCCGTTTTCCTCACGGTATGCAACTATATTTTTCGCAACAGCCGCATTGATACCGGAAATGTAGGATAAAAGGGAATGTGAGGCGGTGTTAAGGTCTACGCCCACTGAGTTTACACAGTCCTCAACAACACTGCCCAGTGCCTCGTTCATTCTTGCTTTGGGCATATCGTGCTGATACTGTCCCACGCCTATTGCTTTCGGGTCAATTTTTACAAGTTCAGCAAGAGGGTCCTGCAAACGCCTTGCAATGGAAACGGCACTTCGCAGTGAAACGTCAAATTCCGGAAATTCTTCTGCCGCAAGCTTTGACGCTGAATAAACCGACGCCCCAGCCTCGCTTACCACCATGTAGCTTACCTTTTCGGGAATCTCCCTTATTAATTCTGCCACAAACTCTTCGCTTTCACGGGAGGCAGTACCGTTGCCGATGGAAATTGTGGTGACATTGTACTTTGAAATAAGCTTTTTGAGTTTTTCTTTTGCCTCCGGGATTTTCTTCTGGGGCGGGGTAGGGTAGATGACAGTAGTTTCCAGTACCTTTCCTGTGCTGTCCACAATCGCAATTTTACAGCCTGTTCTGTAAGCCGGGTCAAGACCGAGAGTAACGCTGTTTTTTACCGGCGGCTGTAAAAGCAGCTGTCTTAAATTGGAGGAGAATACCTTTATCGCACCCTCTGCAGCATTGGCAGTAAGCTCCGCTCTTATCTCACGCTCAACAGACGGCATAATAAGACGTTTACAGCTGTCCTGTGCGGCAGTTCTTACCAGTTCACCGCATGGACTGTTGTTTTTTACATATTTCTGTTCTGCCACAGAATAGCAGAATTCCTCGTCAATGACAACTGCAACTTTGAGCGCATTTTCCTTTTCGCCCCTGTCCAGCGCAAGTACCCTGTGACCGGCAATTTTTGAGACCGGTTCACTGAAATCGTAGTAGTTCTGATAGACAGTTTCAGCCTCCTCGTCAGCCGCCTTTGATTCGATTTTCGCCGCCTTTTCATAAAGCTTTCTGATACTCTTTCTAAGCTCAGCATCGTCAGAAATATCCTCAGCGATTATGTCCATAGCACCCTGCAAAGCGTCCTCAGCGGAACTGACTTCCTTTTCTGCGCTGACATATTTTTCAGCCTCAGTTTCCGGACTGATATTCTTCTGCTGACTGATAATAACGTCTGCCAGCGGTTCAAGTCCCTTTTCACGGGCAATGCTGGCTCTTGTCTTTCTCTTTGGCTTGAACGGACGGTAAATGTCCTCCACCTCCACAAGGGTAACAGCCTTTTCGAGAGCCGCTGTGATATCGTCGGTAAGCTTGCCCTGTTCCTCAATTGAGGAGCGCACTTCCTCCTTGCGGTTTTCGAGATTTCTCAGATATGTGAGCCTGTCATTCAGTTCACGCAGCAGCTGGTCGTCAAGAGAACCAGTCAGTTCTTTTCTGTAACGTGCGATAAACGGGATAGTTTTGCCGTCGTCTATGAGGGAAACAGTGTTGTCAACCTGTTCCTGTCTGAGTTTAAATTCTTCTGCAAGAGTTTTGTTAATGTTCATTTGTTTTCCTTTCTGTTATTATATCAGTTTTTCGGACTGTATTCAAAAATCCTGAACCGCTTTTTCATTCTCTCAGTTTTTCTGCCCGAAAGTTTTTTCAGTATCAGTACCACCAGAATATCCGAAACTGCATACACCGCAAACCATTTAAGTGAGTGCCACAGAATCCGGGGATAGCTCTGAAAATCGAATCCCTTGTCCGCACTCCATATCGGACTGAGAACGCCTGTACACGAAAAAGCAAGGGAGGATATCAGCGTAAGAATGACAAGAAATACATTGTGTTCACGGCACTTTCTGCTGAATACCCCTGCAAAAAATCCGATTATACCAAGTATACTTACCTGAAAAACCGTCCAGCCGCCAGTACCGGATAATAGCGAAACAGCAAGCGCTGAAAATACTCCGCAGGTGTATCCGGCAGATGAGCCGAAAAATATTCCGGCAGCAATGGTTACTGCTGTAAGGGGACGGATAAAGGCAAGAGATGAGCAGAAATATATGTCCAGTGACGAAATAATGGTCAGGAAAATGATTATTCTCAGCTCATAGCTTACTGCTCTGCGGTTCCCGTGAGACGCCGTATAGGGCAGTAAACCGAGAACGGCGAGTATCCCCAGTACTATATTATAATGTATACCGCCGAAGAGTATCAGATCTATTGCCGCCGCAAAAGCCGAGATTATAATGACTGCGGCTGTTGAGATATTTCCGTTCATTTCACACCGCCGTTTTCTTTGCAAAGGCTTATTATTTCGTCGAAGGTCACTGTGTTTTCAAAAAAGCCTTTGGTGATTCGTGAAGATAC
>CAMCMW010000304.1 GCA_945876155.1 uncultured Ruminococcus sp.
CATCAGAATTTATTTTGCCTTCAGCGATTAAAAAATCACTAATGCCATTGATGTTGGTATAAGAATACGCATCAGCAATGAGAGTCATAGGCATAGCGCTTACTAACATAGCTGCAGCAGAGATACCAGCAAGTGCCTTTTTAAAGGACTTTCTCTTCATTTATTTTTCCTCCTTTAATTTGTGAAAGGGATTCAAGCCATTGATACTGCCCTCAATGTGCCTTTTTCATAAGTATTTGAAAATTACCCCTTCTGTGAAAATATTTTTTTGCACTCTCTCATTTTACAATCATGCAAACAGTCACCTGACATGCACAATTCCTCAGAATCAATTTGCATCTTTCTGCCGTTGTCAGCGGAAAAACCTTACATATCACTTTGCCTTGTGCAATTGACCATTCACAGACCCGATGAGAAAATACATTTTAAAATCAGCACGTTATGACTTTTCACTTGTATATACAAGTTGCATGGGATTAGTAAAAAATATTGAATATACAGCGAAAGCTTTCGCAAATATTACTATTCACGAAACGCGCTAATCTTTACGCCTATCATTCTACCACAAATTATAAAAGATGTCAATACCTAGGTTATAAATTTACAAAAATCAGTAAATTGCACAATTTTTTATATATTTAACGGTGTGATATGTTATGTGTCGGGTGTAATAAAATTAATTCTATACTATTAATAGATATTTTTTTATTGGAGTTAATGCAGAACTTATTCCGGCAATTTGGCAAATCTATTGCGAACCGTCTTCAAAAGTGTTTCTTAACATATTTTCTTTTCTGTATCAAACCGTTGCAATTTTATAAAGCCTGTGATACAATTTATATAGTATAAAGAAGTTACTAAAAAGCAAATAACACGTTTCCGGACAAAAAAAGCTGAAAGAGAACCGTGACATTCCATATATAAGGAGGGGAACTCAATCAATGAATCAGGAGATTTACGCACAGGCTCAGCAGATAATACAAAGTCTGTACGGCAAAGACGCAGCGTTCCGTGACGGGCAGTATGAGACGATAGAATCAACACTAACACACCACAGAACACTGGTTGTTCAGAAGACCGGCTGGGGCAAAAGTCTGGTATACTTTGTCTGTACCAAAATACGGCGAAAGCTTGGAAAAGGACTTACTATTGTTGTAAGTCCGCTGCTGGTACTTATGGAAAACCAGCTCCAGGCTGCCGACATACTTGGTCTGCGCTGTGCTGTACTTAACAGTCAGACAAAGGATAGGCGCAAAGAAATACTTGCTGAAATGAAAGCCGGAACTATTGACCTTGTTCTGATAACTCCCGAAACACTTTTTACTGATGAAGTACAGCTTGCGTTACCTCAAATTCAGATTGGTCTGTTCGTAATTGACGAGGCACATTGTATTTCCGACTGGGGACATGATTTCCGTCTGGAATACACCCGTCTGAATCGTGTTATACAAAGAATGCCTAAGACAGTACCTGTGCTTGGCACAACTGCGACAGCCAATGACCGTGTTATTGATGACTTAAAAAAGCAGTTTGGCGATGATGTATATGTGTCACGGGGCGAACTTATGCGCCGTTCTTTATCAATACAGGTACTGCATCTTTCCACACCGGCAGAACGGTATGCCTGGATACTTCAGAATGTCCCGGATCTCCCCGGCAGCGGAATCATATATTGTCTTACTCAAAGAGACTGTGAACATCTTGCAGACTTTCTTCAAAAGAACGGTATCAATGCACAGGCATATCATTCAGGCATGGACCAGCAGGAAACAAATCAGGCTGAATATCTTCTGCGTAAAAACCTTACCCGGAATATGTCTTTCCAAGTATGGAGACCCCGGATACGGCTTGCTTGTAAAAAAAGGAAAGTACGGAACACCTCCCGGATTCAGCATAGAACTGATTGGAAAATCAGCAAGTGTACTCAGACCAGTAATCGAAGAAAAACATATTACCGCCGTTACCTGTGTGCCGTCACTGCGCAGTAAGATAGTAATGGATTTTGCAGTGCAGCTTGCAGAGCGCTGCGGACTGCCTTTTATCACATTGCTTAATAAGAAAAACAGCTGTCAGCAAAAGGATATGGAAAACAGTTTTTATCAATGCAGAAACGCCTGGGATTCTTTTTCCCTGATACCGGATATCAGAAATGTACCCGGACGTGTCATTCTTGTGGACGATATAGTGGATTCCAGATGGACTCTGACAGTCTGCGGATATCTTCTGACACAGGCAGGCTGTGAAATGGTATTTCCGTTTGCACTTGCAGACAGTTCTGAAAACAGGAGGAAACAAGATTGAACAGAAACCCAGAAATAATTTTTATGCTGTGCAGTCATCTGCTGACAGATGCCGGATACAAACCCTATGAACCCTCAGAATGGTCAAGACTTGCTGAATCACTCGTTCAGGCAGATTTACAGCCCTGTGATTTGCCGGAAATGTCTGACAGCGACCTCAGAAACCTTGATATTACTGATGAAGAAATCAATCGTCTTCACCATTTGCTTGACAGAGGCGGCAGACTTGCATTTGAAATGGAAAAGTATGAAAGCATGGGAATTTCGGTTGTTACCCGTGCAGATTCAGCGTACCCAAAAATGCTGAAAGCAAAACTTGGAAAAAGCTGTCCTCCGTTATTCTACTATGCAGGCAATCTGAAACTTGCTGAACAAAAATGTATCGGATTTGCCGGTTCAAGAAATGCAGATGAGAATGACAGCAGGTTTACAGAGAAAATTACTTCGACTATAAACTCTCTTGGATATGCAGTTGTATCAGGCGGTGCAAAAGGTGTTGACACAATTTCAGCTGAAACGTCCATGCAGAACGGCAGTCAGGCTATTGTTTATCTCGCTGATTCTATGGCGAAGAGAATCCGGAACAGGCAGACTATTTCCGCCGTTCAGAATGGAAAAATACTCCTGCTTTCGGCGGTCAAACCGGATATGGGTTTCACTGCTGCAACCGCTATGATGCGGAATCGTTATATCTATGCACAGTCTGTCGGTACGGTTATTGTACGCTCCGATTATAAAAAGGGCGGAACATGGAATGGTGCCGTTGACTGCATTAAGCATAAAGTCAGCCCCGTATTCTGCTGGAACAATACAGAATATAAAGGAAATCAGGAACTTATAAAACTTGGTGCTATGCCGATTGATGAAAACTGGAACGGTGATGTTTCTTCGTATCACGCTCAGGAAGATGATGAACCGGTACAGATGACGCTGTTTGACTGACATTCTATAACCCCCGAAACCACGCTGTTTCGGGGTTTTTGTTTTGCTTTGAAAACTGGTTATTCGGAGGCAGGTGGTT
>CAMCMW010000305.1 GCA_945876155.1 uncultured Ruminococcus sp.
CTGAAAAGCTTTTATCCGAAAAGGATTCCATTGGTTCACAGGCAGTTGATACATTGAAGGCTTTCATTGAGTCCGGATATGACTTCTGTATGTCTGAGGAATCAAAGAATATCCTTGAACAGGAAAAAATGAAACTTCATACAACGGAAAGCTTTATCAGCGAAATGTTTGACATTAACTCTGAAGGAACCATCACATCTGCCAGACTTTATGAGCTATATAAGGTGTGGTGTCTAAAAAATGCTTTGCAAGTCCGGGGTAAAAACACTTTTTATAATGAAATCAGGATGATTGATCCGGTAATAAATTATAAAAAGGTTCCATGCGGCGATGGCTATGCATATGGTTTTGAAGGACTAAAACTCAAAAGTGACGATTATATCGTCGAAAGGAGACAGTAATGGATAAGGTTAAAAAACAAACAATGCAATTCCGTGTATCAGAAGAAGAAAAGAAGGAAATTGAGCATCGTGCTCAAATAATGGGTATAAAGACAAGCAAGTTCCTCAGGGAGCTTGCTGTTGCGCCCGACAAAATACTTGTCCTTGAAAAGGGACAGGAAATTGCTGCTGCCTTGAACGAACTTCTGATTGAAGTGAGAAATGCTATAAGATTGCAGAGAACAGATAATTTGTCTGAGGAACACCTGCTAAAAAAGCTTGATGATATTTCAGCAATGTTCGCTGAGATTATTGATTCAATTACTGTTTTCAAGCCGGGTGAAGAGGAAGAAGAGGAGGATGACAATGTCAATACTTAAACATGTATCCGGTTCCAATTGTGACCCTGATTACATCAATGTTCTGGTAGACTACATGACGGAAAATCATAAAACTGCGGATGGCTTGTATGTTGATACATACGGATGCAGTAAAACAAATCCTGTAAGGGACATTGATGCTGTCAAAAAGATTCATCACAAGACAGACGGTAAACAGGGAGAACATTTTGTTCTCTCTATTACCCCGGACAAACCTGAAAATACCAATGCTTCATACATGGAAATCGGCAGACGTATTGCTTCATACCTTGATGGATTTCAGAGTGTGTATGCTCTGCATACCGATACTGACACAAGGCATCTGCACTTTCTTGTGAATTCAGTTTCCTATAAAGACGGAAAAAAGTTTACACAAGGTCCGAAAGAACTGAATGATTTTAAAACGTATTGTGATCAGGTTCTTTATGAAAAGGGTTTTGATATCATCAAAAAAGGAAATACCGGTATGTTTGATAACACACCATACTCTTTTAAGGACGGTTTTGATTTCCTTGAAGTATCCGAAGATACATCAGAACAGAAACCTGAAAAATGCCCGATTGTAGTATATAATGAACCTGAGAACGATTCATACATAAACGAATCCGAAAGATATTCTGATGAAAGCGATAACTGTGGTTGTGACGATGAAGATGATTACGATTACGATGATTATGAGGAGGACGATTATATGAGTAAAGATTACTTACAAGAACTGAATGACGCTAATGACAAGAAACTCAAGAAGAAAGGTAAGAAAAAATCCAAACGCACCTACACGATTGATAATTCCTGCAATTACACGGTGAAGGTGGATTCTAGAGACAAGCTTAAGGATGCTGCAGATTTTCTTTCATCATTACAAAAAAAGAGCTTGGAGGAAAAAATTGAGAACACTAAGCTCGGTATATGCACCGTAACAAACTTCAATGAAAAGGGGATTGATGTGGATGTTCATCTGAATGACTCACAAAACTTTACAATTGAGTTCAATTACGGCAATAATTAAAACTCCCACTAAAAAGCGGTTCATCTTTTGAGCCGCTTTTATTATACCATAAAACGAAAAATGTTACAAGCCTATATGTACTACAAATCCACCTGTATGGACAAAAAGAACAAGATAAGCAAATGTAGGTACAAATTCAAAACCACATAAAATACTTGATTTGAACTTGCACTTTTTGGTGAATTGTGCTATAATATATTAAAATCAACTTCTCATAATAAAAAACTATCAGAACTTATATTGAGTAGGTGAGTACATGAAATCCAATTTTGATTTTCTAAAATGCTACTGGTCAACTTTGGCAAAAATAGGTGCCGCAGCAGAAAAGTACCTTTATGACGATCCAAATACCTGTATTTATAAAATAGGTATATTTGCAGAAAGACTTGTGCAAGAGATATTTGCATTTGAGCATATTCCAGAACCTGAATATGATAATACTCACTCAAATCGAATCAAAATCCTTAAATCAGAAGGATTGATTGAGCGTGGAAGTAAAATTGATGATATACTATATACTATACGCAAAAAAAGAAATGACGCCGTACATAACAATGAAGATTCAGTCGAAGATGCCAAAGCTATGCTTCATATGGCATACCATCTTGCTGTATGGTTTATGCAGGTGTATGGTGACTGGGGATATATTCCCGAAGATTATATTGTTCCCTCCAAAAATCCGGAAATAGATTATCAGAGTATCATAAGAAAGCAGGAAGAAGAAATAGCTGTTCTGATGAAGAAAATTGAAACTGTTAAAACACCCGTTTCAGATATGACCAAAGGTGAACGTTCTGAGCATGCGTCAGCTACTTCTGAAAGTATGGAGCTTAGTGAATCTGAAACTCGCCTTATCATTGACGAACAGCTACGGAAATACGGATGGGAAGCAGATACCAACAATATCCGCTACTCCAAGGGTACAAGACCTCAAAAAGGCAGGAATATTGCTATTGCTGAATTCCCAACAGATTCTAATATTACAAAAGGCGGTTTCGCCGACTATGCTCTTTTCATAGGATTAAAACTCGTTGGTATTATAGAAGCAAAGAAAGCTATGATCGATCTTCCTTCTGTAGTCGAGTGTCAATGTAATGATTATGCACAGATGATAAAACCTGAACATGATGAGTATGTTATCAAAAAATGGGGTAACTATAAAGTTCCGTTTATATTTGCTACGAACGGAAGAAAGTATCTTAAACAAATTGAAACGAAATCT
Source organism: uncultured Ruminococcus sp. (assembly GCA_945876155.1). Taxonomy (GTDB): domain Bacteria; phylum Bacillota; class Clostridia; order Oscillospirales; family Ruminococcaceae; genus Porcipelethomonas. Next base: position 2,992 of record CAMCMW010000305.1, read on the forward strand.
GGTGTGTGGTTTCTTGATCTGAGAAACGGTGCAAATGTACCAAAGGCTTTACAGGGTTGGATGAGTCCTGACGGTATTTCAGAATTGCTTGAGAAAGATATTGCCGAAGCAAATCAGACATTGCAGAACACTCCTTATGATTTACTTCGTGATCCGGACGGTTTGAATCTTCGTGAATATCAAATAAGAGCAATTGAAGCTGCTGAAAATGCAGTTATCAATGGAAAGAAAACAGTTCTGCTGTCTATGGCAACTGGAACAGGCAAAACTCGTACAATCCTTGGTATGATATACCGCTTTATTAAAAGCGCACGTTTCAGAAGAATACTC
>CAMCMW010000306.1 GCA_945876155.1 uncultured Ruminococcus sp.
AACACTTTCAATATCGGCGATTTTTTTGCGCAGTTCACGCAGCTTTGTAAAAAGCTCCGGGTCTTCACTGCTGACTGTTGCCGTACTGCTCTCAGCCGGATTCTCTTTCAGTGTTTTCATTTCAAGGTGCTTGTGGTCAAAAAGTATTTCACGGGATTTTTTGTTCAGCATAAGCACAGGGTATTCCGAATCGGTAAGGGTCACATAGCCGTTTTGTATGAGAAAATTTATTATCTCCCTGCAAAGCTTTTCTGAACACTTACTCATTATCCCGTAGGTGGAAAGCTTGTCCAGTTTCTGTGACCTTATTTTTTCGGACTTGCTCCCTCTCAGAACCGCAATAACTGTAGTAATACCGTAAGACCTGTTTATCTCCCTCATTCTGTAAATACACGAGAGAATTTTTTGTGAATCCACTGTTATATCTCTCGTTTCAAAATTTGCGTTGCAGTTGGAGCAGTTTCCGCAGTAGGAATGGGAATTATCCCCGAAATATTTCAGTATGTATTCTCTCAGACAGCCGGAGGTTCGGCAGTAAAAGGTCATGTATTTTAAGCGTTCAAGGTCTTTTTCACGGACACGCTCTCTTGTCTGCTCGTCAATGTCATTTTCTTCGCTGTTGTCAATGAGAAAACGGTTTGTTCTGACGTCCTGACCGCTGTAGAGGAGGTAACATTCAGCCGGTTCACCGTCACGTCCGGCTCTGCCTGCCTCCTGATAGTAGCTCTCGATATTTTTCGGCATATTGTAGTGTACAACATAGGATACGTCCGACTTGTCAATGCCCATTCCGAAAGCGTTTGTTGCCACCATTACTGTTTTGCGGTCGAAGATAAAGTCCTCCTGGTTCAGACGGCGTTCCTCATCGTCCAGTCCGGCGTGATATCTTGATGCAGAAATACCGTTGTTGCAAAGCCGTTCACACACCTCTTCAACATTTTTTCTTGAAATGCAGTAGACAATGCCGCACTTGTCACGGTTCTTGTTTACTATTTTAAGGAGTGCCGAAAACTTGTCCTTTGGGGACTGCACTTCAAAATAAAGATTTGGACGGTCAAAGCCAGTGGTCATAACAAAAGGGGATTCAAGCTTTAAGATACTGGTTATGTCGTCACGTACCTCTGATGTGGCAGTAGCGGTAAATGCACTGATTATGGGGCGGTAGGGGAGAGAGTCGACAAATTCGGTTATTTTCATATAGCTTGGACGGAAATCCTGTCCCCACTGTGAAACGCAGTGTGCCTCGTCAACGGTTATCATAGAAATTTTTATCTGGTTTGCAAGATTGAGAAACCCCTGGGTCATAAGCCTTTCCGGTGCGGCATAAATAATCTTAAAGCCGCCGTTATACGCTTTTGCAAGCATGGTGCGGTACTCAGCGTCAGAGAGTGAGCTGTTGAGATACCCGGCGGCAATGCCCGAACTGCAAAGCGCCTCAACCTGGTCTTTCATAAGTGAGATAAGGGGAGAAATAACGAGAGTAATACCGTCCATCATAAGGGCAGGAACCTGATAGCATACTGATTTTCCGGCACCCGTAGGCATTATCCCCAGCACGTCATTTCCGTTTAAAATATGGTCGATTATTTCTTCCTGACCGTTTCTGAAACTGCTGTATCCAAAATATTTACGGAGTGTTTCCGACTTTTCCAATTATATCACCTCTTGTATTTATTATAGCATAAAATCGTAGATTTTCTGCTATAATTGTCCGATATTCAGGGAGCAAAGCTTGCTTTGCGTATCTGCAAGGACATTTAAATAAATTATAATAAATGCTTTGCATTTATTATAGCATAAAAACTGAAAAAATCATACCCCTATATTCCAATAAACGAATAAATAATTGTACCGATAACTCCGCTGCCGAGAATAACAGTTACAGCGTTCACTTTGAATCTTCGCAGGATAAACAGTGCAACTGCAAATATAATCAGTTCAACGTACCTTAGATTTTCAAAGGAAACGGAGAAGATATCCGACTGAAAAAGTCCCAGCATAAGAATTGACGCTCCTGCCGAGGCAATAAGAGCCACAACTGCCGGACGAAGTGCGGAGAGAACGGTTTGTACTCCTCCGACTGTGCGGTATTTGTAATAAAAGTGGGCGAGTATAAGGCAGATGCAGAATGACGGTATAATGCACCCCAGTGTACAGAGCAGAACACCGCCGATTCCGGCAAGTCTCATTCCAACGAATGTGGAAGAATTGATTGATATAGGACCAGGGGTCATTTCCGCAACTGTTATAAGGTCGGAAAACTCTTCAAGCGTCATCAGACCGTAGACGTTTACAATCTGCTCCTGAATAAGGGGAATAGCGGCATAGCCTCCGCCTACACTGAATAGTCCAACCTGAATAAAAGCAAAAAATAATTTCAGTAAAAGTATCATTTCAAACTCCCTTTTCTGGTTTGCACTGCAAGGTCAATAAGTCCGATTCCCAGACTGACAAGAATGACTATCATTGCGCTTACGCCGAGTAAATATGTTGATATAAAAGCGGTAATCATCATGACAATGTAAAGGATTCTTCTTGTTTTGCAGACGTTTTTCGCAAGATTGATAACAACATCAAAAATCACAGCCGCAACGCCTGCCCTCATTACCTGCAAAGCAACGGCAATATATTTGTTTGTACGGAACTGGTCATAAAAAAGAGAGATAACAGAAATAATAATCATAGGCGGAAGAATCGTCCCCAGCACTGCCGTAAGAGAACCGACAATGCCAGCCATTCTGTAACCGATAATTACCGAGGCATTTACCGGAAGAGGACCGGGTGCAGACTGCGTTATAGCGGTAACATCAAGCATTTCGTCCTCTTCAAGCCATTTCAGTTCTTCAACAAATTTTTTCTTCATAAGTGAAACTATAACAAAACCACCGCCGAATGTACAGGCGCTCAGCACAAACATTGATTTGAACAGTATCCATAATTTTTTTGCTTTTGTACTCATACAGCCGCTCCTTTTCCGTTAATAAATTGTTGATTAAGTTATTTGCAGAACAGATATATATTATACGCTTTTCCGACCGGAAAATGCTGTTAAACCGCAGTCTGAAAATTGCTCATCTCTTGACAAAGGCAGTGAATTAGTGTATACTAACTTGTAGAAAATTTTTAGTACGGTTCTTTGCAAATCGGCAGCTCGGAGGGATTTTTATGACATTAAAAGAACTGGAAATAGGTAAATCGTGTGTTGTAACATCTGTTGGCGGTGAGGGAGCGCTTCGTCAGCACTTTCTTGATATGGGAGTAATTCCCGGGGCAGAGCTTCCACTTGTGAAATACTCTCCTATGGGCGATCC
>CAMCMW010000307.1 GCA_945876155.1 uncultured Ruminococcus sp.
GTAACCGAATCCGGAATTACAGCCACTTCTTCTTCGTCTTCAGGTATGTACTTTTTCAGTACGCCGTCTTCAATTTCAAATGACATAAATTATGCTCCTTTCTTTATATGTGTATTCACTTAAAACATTATATCACATTTTCATAAAAATGTATAGTCTGACAAATTATGTACGCCGGTGCAGCGCTTGACAAAATAAAGCTTGTATGGTATAATTCCGGCAAAGGTTATGTCCGATTTTTTCTTATGACTTGTAAAGAAATTTTATATGGGTTGTATTAAAAATACCCGTAAATTATTATATGAGGAGCAAAGATTATGAAAAGATGTGTAAAGACTTTGCTTGCAGCAATTATTTCCGGCTGTGTATGTATCACCAGTGTTTCTGCTGTCGGGGGAGAGCTTGATACAGATTCAAACGGCGCAGTCAACAGCCTTGACATGGCAGCAATGCGACGGAATCCGGAAGATCTTAACGGTGACGGAGAAATTGACGAAAGCGATTTTTCACTGCTTGCTGATTTTATTCTCGGAAGAGATACTGCGTATCCAATTGATGAATCAGCAATACTCGAACCAAAGGGTACCATTCACTACGGTGAGGGGACTTTTTACGGCGGCGGTTATGAGGGAGGCTGTGCAATGCTTGACCCGATTTCAAAAGATGATTACTGGGTGGTTGCAATGAACCTTGCTGACTATAACAATGCACAGCTTGCAGGAGCGTACATAGAAGTTACTGGTGAACTGGGTACAATAAATATGCTTGTAACCGATCTTCTGCCGGAGGGTGCAAAGGGTGACCTCGACTTATATACCGATGCTTTTCCGCTTATAGCCCCAGTTGAAAAAGGACGTGTTCCGGTAAGCTGGAGGATAATCCCCCTTGACAGTGCTGAAAATGCTCCGATATCCTTTAAATTCAAGGAAGGAAGTTCAGAATTCTGGTGCGGGGTACAGGTGAGAAATCACCGCTATCCGGTTACAAAGCTTGAATATCTTAACGACGAAGGCGAATACGTTGAACTCCCACGCCGTCACTATAACTTTTTTGAAAGTGATGAAATGGGTGCTGGTCCTTTTACATTCAGAATCACCGATATTTATGGACAGGTTATTGTTGACAGGGATATTCCTCTTGTTCCCGATCAGGTGACTCCGGGTCATGTTCAGTTTCCGGAATAATACGTAGTTTCTGTGGCTGCTGTACCTTTATCAGGTGCAGCAGCCTTTTATTTTTAAGTTGATTTATTACTGTATAATACTGCTGTGATATAGTTAGTTTTGCACAACTAATATGTAGAATTTTTTAGAAAAATGTTGAAAATGTATTGACAAAAATAAATTTTCGTGGTATAATTTAACAAATGGAGGTGTAAAATGGAATATGCTGCTCATATAAGCGATGACAGGATACAGACAGTGGAAGAACATTGCCGGAATACTGCGGATTTGTGTCAGAAATTCTGTATGAGTTTTGGCGCTGAAAATATTGGTCGTGTACAGGGACTTTTCCACGATATCGGAAAAATGACCGTGGATTTCAACAATTACATAAGGGGCATTTCATCAGCATCACGAGGAGAGATAGACCATAGTTATGCCGGTGCAAAATACCTGACGGAGATATCTGACAATAAAAACAGCGGAGTTTTATCCCTCATTGCCAGAACCATTATTTCACATCACGGACTGCATGACTGGGTGGATTCAAATTGCTGTGATTATTTTCAGAAACGTATTTCTGCCGATTACGATTATGAAAAAGTAAAAGAAAATATAAAATCAGTGGTTTCTGAGGAAGAATTGACAGAACTGCTGGATAAAGCTTTGCGGGAGTATAAGTCAATAAGAGAAAAGATAAAGAGCATATATGAGGGTAAAACCGACTACGCTTTCTATATCGGCATGACAGAGCGTATGTTTCAGTCCGCATTGATTGATGCAGACAGAATTGATACAGCGGATTTCATGTCTGGAGAGTCTCAGCAGGAGATAAGTGATGACGAAAGAAAACAGCTGTGGAAACGTATGTATGATGCAATGGAAAAAAAGCTGAACTCGTTTTCAGAGAGAACAGATAAAATTTCACTGCAGAGAAGGAGTATATCGGACAGATGTGCCGCTTTTGCTAAAAATGACGTTAAGGTTTGCAGAATGATAGTCCCCACAGGCGGCGGAAAAACACTTTCCTCACTTAGATTTGCAGTTGATTACTGTATTGCCCATGACATGGAGAGAATTATTTACACAGCTCCGTTTATGTCAATACTTGAACAGAACAGTGATGAGATTTGCAGTATTGCAGGCAGTGAATATTTTACTGAACATCATTCAGACGCCATTGCAGAGCTTGATCCCGAAGAAGATCCGCAGAAATACAAAGAATACGAGGCACACACCGAACGCTGGGATTCGCCGGTAATTGCCACAACAATGGTACAGCTTCTGAATACACTTTTTTCTTCTAAAACTGCGTCAGTCCGAAGAATGCACCGGCTTAGCAAAGCGGTTATTATTATAGACGAGGTGCAGTCAATACCGCTGAAATGCGTGAATTTATTCAACCTTGCAGTAAATTTTCTCACCAATGTCTGCGGTGCTGTGGTAGTGCTGTGTACCGCAACCCAGCCTGCAAATGATGAAACGAAATATCCGCTAATCTTGGATGAAAAAGACAGCATGACAGGTGATTACAGTGCGGATTTTGAAATTTTCAGGAGAACGGAAATAATCCCATGTATTGACCCTTATGGTTACAGTTTTGAGGAAACGGCTGATTTTTGCTTTGAAAAATTCATGAAAAACGGTAATTTATTGGTTATTGTAAATACCAAAAAATCTGCTCTGGAACTGTACAGTCTGTTAAAAGGAAAGTGCAATGAAGATACAGAGATAATTCATCTGAGTACCAATATGTGTCCGGAGCACAGGCGTGAAAAAATAAAGCTTATCCGTGAACTGCTTGCTGATAATAAGCCGGTGATATGCGTTACCACTCAGCTTATCGAGGCAGGTGTTGATATATCATTCCGGTGTGTAGTTCGTTCAGCAGCCGGACTTGACAATGCTGCACAGGCAGCCGGACGCTGCAATCGTCATGGTGAGGCAGGAGGAATATGTCCGGTTTATATCGTTAAGATAAAAGATGAGGTTCTTGGAAGTCTTAAAGATATATCAGTTTCCCAGGAAATAACACAGCAGATAATCGACAGCGGAAATTATACAGACCTTCAGTCGGCAGAGACAATATCCGATTATTTCCGGGAGCTTTACAGACTGGAGGAAAAGGAACTTTCTT
>CAMCMW010000308.1 GCA_945876155.1 uncultured Ruminococcus sp.
AAATGACTATATCATTCGCCAGGAAAGAAAAGAAGAGTACCGTGAGGTTGAAAACCTTGTAAGAGAATCGTTCTGGAATGTTTACCGTCCGGGCTGTCTGGAGCATTATGTTCTGAACCAGCTCAGAGACGACGCTGCTTTTGTGCCGGAGCTGGACTTTGTCATGGAGAAAAACGGCGTGCTTATCGGTCAGAACATTTTTATGAGAGCGGTTATCAGCGCTGACGACGGCAGAGATATTCCGATTATGACTATGGGTCCTATCTGCATTGCACCGGAGTATAAAAGACAGGGATATGGCAAAATTCTGCTTGACTACTCGCTGGAGAAAGCGGCAGAGCTTGGCTGCGGGGCAGTGTGCTTTGAGGGTAATATTGACTTTTACGGCAAAAGCGGATTTGACTTTGCCAGCAAGTACGGTATTCGCTATCACGGTTTGCCGGAAGGTGAGGACTCGTCCTTCTTCCTCTGCAAGGAGCTGATACCGGGTTATCTTGACGGAATCACCGGAGAGTATTCTACACCACAGGGCTATTTTGTCGATGAATCAGCAGCTGAAGAGTTTGACAAAGCATTTCCTTTCAAGGAAAAACTGAAACTTCCGGGACAGCTTTTCTGAGTGAATACAGCTTGATTTAATTGCCGCTTTGCATTGTGCAAAAAACGGTAAATTGTCTGTGAAACAGTTCCTCTGTCTTATTCCGGCAGGGGAACTATTTATTTGTCAAATTATTTGATACTTTTGCTGTTGTTGACATTTTCAGTCAGCTATGGTATACTTAAAATTGAAATATTTTTATGAGATTTATAGCTTTGTAATCAAAAATCCCGTATTTTTTGAATAAAGGGGAGAAATCGAATGAAAACGAAAAAGATGATTAGGATTACAATTATAGTAATTTTAATCGGCTTTATTCTGACTACATTGACATCAGTAAATTTTTTGTCAAAAGTGATAGCTGATAATTCAAAAGATGTAAATACTCTTCTGGCAGCACGTATTTATGATACTATAAAAAGTGACCTTTATGAACCCATTATGGCAGGCAGGACTATGTCCAATGACAGTTTTCTTAAAAAGGCGCTGAAACAGGAAGAAAAAATTCCGGAAGATGAAATGGTGTCTGAGATGTCAGAGTATCTCAGCACAATCAGAGATAATCTTGAATACAGTACAGCATTTGTCATTTCAGATAAAACCAAAAAGTATTATGCGTGTGAGGGTCTGAACAGAATTGTTTCCCCTGAAGATGACGCTTATGATTCATGGTATAATCTTTTTATACAAAGCGGAAAACAATATAATTATAACGTTGATAAGGACAAGGTAAATAACGACCAGTGGACTATTTTTGTCAACACAAGAATTGAAGACGAGAATGGGGAAGTACTTGGAATCTGCGGAGTGGGTATCATTGTAACGGATATCCAGAAAATTATATATAAGTTTGAGCAGGAATATAATGTTAAGATAAATCTGGCTGACAAGGACGGGGTAGTGCAGGTTGATACTGATTCTGTAAATATAGCACAGGCGGTTATTGACGACATTGCTTCAAAACCGGTAAGCACTGACGAGTATTTTTACGAAAAAGGCAAAAGAGGCAGTTATGTTGTAACAAAGTATATGGAAGACTTTGGCTGGTATCTTGTGATTCGTAATGAAAGTTATGACAATGCACAGATTTTTTCAAATCTCATTGTGAAAAATATTATTGTACTTGCAATTATATTAATACTTTTGCTTATAAGTGTGAGAATGATACTGGACAGTGAAAAGAAAAAACTTGAAAAGAGCGCTATTACTGACAGTCTGACCGGACTTGCAAACCGTAACTATTTTGATTACAGAGTAGAAGAAAACCCTGTTTTATTTATGCAGATGTACAGGTCCGTAGCAATATTTGATATAGATAAATTCAAAAATATCAACGATACCATGGGACATCTTAAAGGTGACGAAATTTTAAAACAGGTTGCTCATCTGGCAAAAGAAACAGTGGGTGAAAAAGGACAGATAATAAGATGGGGCGGAGATGAATTTCTGATACTGTTCTATCAGGAGGCTGAAGAAGGTTATCAGACCTGCGAGGAACTCAGAAAAGTCATTGAAGAAAAAACAATATCCACTATTTCTATGGGCGTCTGCCGTTTGCAGGACGATATTGAAAGCAGTTTCCATAAAGCAGATGAATACCTCTATAAGTCAAAAAATCAGGGCAGAAATCGGGTGACTGTCTGTCTGGAATAACGGAATCTGTATTTTTGCAGACTAAAGGAGGAAAACAAAATGACCAGACCACTTTTTCATGTAAAAAAATGAACACTTCTTGCAATAGCAGGCTGCGTGTGGCTGATTGCAGGTTTTAATGTGGCACGTCTTGGCGTGCTTTCATATCTTTGCATGAAGGCAGTCAGATGGTATCATATTCTGCTATCAGCTGTGGTATTTACAGCGTTCGGATTCATGTTTTTTAAAATGAGTTTCAAACATAAAAAGCGTATTCACGGTTATCCTGAACCAACACGTCCGTTCTGGCACTTCTTTGACATAAAAGCATACTGCATTATGGCTTTTATGATGGGAGGCGGTATCTGGCTCAGGTACTCAGGACTTGTACCGGATACGTTTATTGCAGTATTCTACACCGGTCTTGGTCTGGCACTTGCTTTGGCGGGTGTTGTATTCTGGGTAATGTTTGCGAGATATTCCGGTGCGGCTGAAGAAATCTGACAGGGGAGGGGAGAAGGCTATGCTTAAAATGATTGCTGGTGCAAAAATTGAAAATAATCAGAATCTATCACAGGGCTACGAAATATCAGAAAATCAGTTGACTGCTAATGCTGACGCTGATAATATCCGTAATGTTATGGAAAATTTTATGGATATGAATGAAAATATTCCGCTGTTTTTATTTATTGAAGTACCTTCAAATCTGAAAGATGAAAAGGTTGCGGAGACTTTTGAAGACGGTGCAGTTGCAGTTGACACACCTCACAAGGATGTTTATTACCTTGACGGAGTTCCAGCAGGCAGTCTGAAAAAAATACTTGCTCCATTGTACGAAATTCTTATAAATGACGGGCTGTCAGCTTTTGGTGTGGGTAATCCCTATGGAGATGAAATCGGCAAATATAAATATAATGTCATGGTTTTATACAGCAGGAACAATACAGATAAATATAAGCAGATTTTTGAGAACAACGGTATACTGAAAACAGATAATTTTGTTACAGCCTGGGATACTTTTTCGGATGAAACCCCTGGAACGTCAGAAATGTATTCCGACAGCAAA
>CAMCMW010000309.1 GCA_945876155.1 uncultured Ruminococcus sp.
CCGGTCTGGAGTTTGTAGTCCAGCGGCACCATTTTACCGTCAACCTTTGCGGCAACAGTCTTGTGACCTATCTGCGTGTGAATCTTGTAGGCGTAATCGATAACGGTGGAGTCGATAGGCAGTGAAACTGAATCACCCTTTGGAGTCATTACAACGATATCTTCGGGAGCCAAATCTGTTTTTATGATGCGGACAATTTCCTCAACGTCGTCAGAGGTCTGCTGTGCCTCGATAACCTGTCTTATCCACGCAAGTCGCTGTTCCATTTTGCTGTCGTTGCGGCTGATACCCTGCTTGTATTTCCAGTGTGCGGCAATTCCGTATTCAGCAGTTGCGTGCATCTCCCACGTCCTTATCTGAATCTCAAAAGGAATACCCTCCTTGCCCAGAACCGTTGTGTGGAGCGACTGGTACATATTCGCCTTCGGTGTGGAAATGTAGTCCTTGAAACGGTTTGGGATAGGTCTGAACATATCGTGAACCAGTCCTAAAACATTGTAGCACTCGCCCACAGTGGAAACAATTATTCTCACAGCGTACTTGTCATAAATTTCCTCAATGGATTTATGGTGTACAAACATTTTCTTGTAAATGCTGTAAATGCTCTTTACACGTCCCTCAATCTGGGGCGGAGCAGAAAATTCCTGGTCTTTAAAACGTTCGGAGATAGTTTCCTTGATTCTTGTAATGAACGCCTCACGCTCATCTTTTTTGATTTCAAGAATGTGTTCGATTTCTGAGTAGGCAAAGGGGTCGAGGTAGTGGAAGGACAGGTCTTCAAGCTCTTCCTTGATACCCCTCATTCCCAGACGGTGGGCAATGGGAGCGTAAATGTTCATGGTTTCGTGGGCGGTATTTCTCTGCTTGATGTCAGGGCGGAATTCAAGCGTCCTCATGTTGTGAAGTCTGTCCGCAAGCTTGATAATGATAACTCTGATATCCTGTGACATCGCAAGCATCATTTTTCTGACGTTCTCAGCCTGCTGTTCTTCCTTGTTGAACATAGGCACCTGATTGAGCTTTGTAACGCCGTCAACCAGCATGGCAACGTCCTGTCCGAAACGCTTTTTGACTTCCTCAAGAGTTGTCGGCGTGTCCTCCACAACGTCATGGAGCATTGCGGCACAGATAGTATCAGTATCCATTCCAAGTTCAAGGAGAATGTACGCAACCGCCAGCGGGTGAATGATGTAAGGCTGTCCGGAGGAGCGTTTCTGTCCCTCGTGAGCCTTTGCTGCAAACTCATAAGCGGTTATTATTTTGCTCAGATCGTACTGCTTATCATCAGTTAAAATCTTCTGGATAAGCATATCAATTGTGTATTCGGTGTTCATACTGTTACCCCCTTATTGCTCTTGTTCCTTAAATCCTTTAAAATCACGGAATTTTCAAGGTCAGCCTTTGGCGCTCCCTTTACTGCCCTTATTTCCTGGGAAAACGGGTTACGGCTGACAAGTCCCAGTTCAGTGAATATGTCAACGCACATCATCAGTTTACAGTAGTTAAGCTCCGCCATAAAGGACATATAAAGCGTGTCAGTACTGTAATTTCCTGATGCGATTTTTTTGTATACTGGTACAAGCTCATTTCTTTCAGGACATATCCTCTGGTAATATGCCGGCGGAAGAGGCTCGTTTCTGCGGTACTTCTCATAGGCGTCCTTTGCGGCGAAGTACTTGTTCTGTTCAAGTCCGCATTTTCTGAAATCCTTTACGATAATGCTGACATATTCACGCCCGGAGTAATTCTGAATTTCCATTGTGAACAGAATGTCGATTCTGTCGCCCTTTTTTATAAACATCTCGTCCGGTGAAATTCTGAAAACAAGAGCGTCAAGCTGTCTGCCCTGGCAGTTAAGTCTGAGCTTGGTATGTACTCCCTGGGAAAGCGGAATCATGTCGGTGACTTCTGCACCGCCCATGGCAAATACAGGCTGTCTGCTGCCCTCTCCGAAAGGTTCGAGGACTTTCAGTCCGCTGACGTTTTCAACCGTAATTTCTGCCGGAGTAATAAGTTTGTCTGCTGTTATATCCGGTATCGGCATATATTCAAAGTTTTCCTGTGCGAATTTTTGCAGACGCTGGGTAAATTCCGGAATTTTTGCGGTTTCAATGGAAAATCCTCCTGCGCCGGGGTGACCTCCGAATTTTAAAAGCAGATCGGAGCAGTAATCAAGGGCTTTGAACGCTGAAAATGCACCGAATGAGCGTACCGAACCCCTTGCAGTTTCCCCCTCAATCGTTATAATAAAGCAAGGCTTGTCAAAGCGTTCCACCATTCTCGACGCAACAATTCCGATAATGCCGTGATGCCAGTTTTCGCCGCTTAAAACAAGCACTCTCTCAACCGTTATAGCAGGATTTTCCGTCACTGCCTTTTCAATATCGCCGATTATCTTTTTTTCCTCTTCCTTGCGCTGTGTGTTCAGACTTTCAAGCTGGTCGGCTAAAAGCATTGCCTCTTCGTCATCATCTGTCAGGAGCAGTCTTGCGGCTATCAGAGGAGAGCCGAAACGTCCTGACGCATTGATTCTCGGGGCAAGTCCGAAAGCGGCAGATGTTGAGGAAATCGGGAATTTGACTCCGCTTTTGGAAATGAGAGCGTTTATTCCGGCACGCTCGGAATTTTCCATAAGTTTTAAACCGTACTTTACAATAAATCTGTTTTCCCCAGTCAGCGAAACAACGTCGGCAACAGTTGCCAGCGCCGCAAGTTCGCCGTATTCGTTCAGTGCAGTATCATAACTGCCGCCCTCTGCCGCCGCAATCAGCTTTAAAACAACTCCTGCACCGCAAAGATACTTAAAGGGCGAAACGCAGTCTTTCCTGTGAGGATTGACTATAGCCTCGGCTCGTGGAAGGGTTTCTCCCGGCTGGTGGTGGTCGGTGATGATAAGTTTCATTCCCAGACTGTAAATAAGCTCCGCCTCGTTATGCGCCGAAATACCGTTATCTACAGTTATTATCAGCTCCGCTCCCTGTTCGTGCATTCTGCGGACTGCATTTTCGTTAAGACCGTAACCCTCGTCCCTTTCCGGGAGAATGTACATAACGTTTGCGCCCATACATTCAAGATAGGAAAAGAGCATGGCGGTTGAGGCGATACCGTCGCAGTCGTAATCACCGAAAATGCAGATAGGCGTGAAATTTTCAACGGCGTCATTAATCAGCTCCGCCGCCTCTTTCATGTCCTTCAAAAGGAACGGGTCCGACAGGCTGTCAGCATTAAACTGCTCTGCCGCCTCTGCGGAGGAAGAGATTTCCCTTGCCGCCAGTACATCGGCACA
>CAMCMW010000310.1 GCA_945876155.1 uncultured Ruminococcus sp.
TACTACAATTATGAAGTCAAAACAAAGTTCCTTGAAGAAGGAATAACCTATGATGACCTTTCTGATGAAGATAAGGAACGTTATGAAGATGATTTCGCCGAAGACGGCTATGTGCCTGATTTCATACCGTCTGCACAGCTTAACAAGTTTGTGTTCAATGAAAAAACTGTTGATACAGTACTGCAGGACCTTATGGAACGTGGAATTAAGGTTGAGGGCGGTGACAAACTGGGTAAAACCATTATTTTCGCTCAGAACAAGGAACATGCTGAATATATTGTACAGCGTTTCAATAAGCTGTATCCGAAGTATAACGGAACATTCACTCAGCGTATAACCTGTGATGACAGCTATGCGCAGACAGTTATAGAGGATTTCAAGCATAAGGAGATGCCTGTTATTGCTGTATCGGTTGATATGATGGATACCGGTGTTGATGTTCCGGACTGTGTTAATCTGGTGTTTTTTAAGAAAGTGCGCTCAAAGACAAAGTTCTGGCAGATGATAGGCAGAGGTACAAGACTTTGCAAAAACCTTACCTTTATGGACAGCATAGACGGAGAATATACAGATAAACGCCGATTTCTTATATTTGATTACTGCGGCAATTTTGAATATTTCAGAGAACATAAAAACGGATTTGAATCAGCAGAAACAAAATCACTTACTGAAAATATCTTCTGCAAGCAGACAAGACTTATCTGTGCATTGCAGCATAGTGATTTTGCAGATGAAGAATATCAGTCTTTCCGCTCTGAGCTTGTAAATATATGCAACAGGGCAGTATGCGACTTATCATATGACATAGTATCAGTACGCCTTAAAATGGAGTATGTAGAGAAATACAAGAAACCCGATAGCTGGAAACTACTCTCTGATGTTGATGTATATGAACTTGAAAAGCACATAGCGGCACTTGTCAGAAACGATGATACTGATGAATTTGCAAAGCGTTTTGATAATTTCATGTATGGTTTAATGCTTGCAAATATTGATAAGCTGCCGACAATGACTTATCTTAAGAATCAGCTTTGCCTTACAGCAGAAGCATTGGAAAAGAAAACGTCAATTCCCCAGATTCAGCAGAAACTGACGCTTATAAAAGATGTTCAGACAGATGTATTCTGGAAGAATATCAGCATTCTGACACTTGAAATGGTACGAAAGGAATTGCGTGACCTCATACAATTTCTTGACAAGGGTAAGCATATGCCGAAAATATTTACAAAGCTTGATGATCCGGTAATCGGCACAGATGAAGGGAAAATACTTGATGCGGCATATGATTTTGAAGATTACCGTAAAAAGGTTAACCGCTATGTTGAGGAACACAGGGATAATCCTGCAATTTACAAGCTTAATCATAATCAGCCTCTTTCTAAAGATGATTATAAGGAGCTTGAAAGAATACTTACTCAGGAACTTGGTGACAGTGAGGATTACAAGCGTGAATACGGAGATACTCCGTTCGGTCTGCTTGTACGCAGGATAGCAAAACTTGACCATGAAAGTGCAATGTCAGCATTCTCATCATTCATCAATGACAGTTCTCTGAATCAGAGACAGATTGAGTTTATCCTGAAAATAATCAATCACATTGAAAATAACGGATACATAGAAGACGTGAAAATACTGATGAAACCGCCGTTTGACAAACCTTTTAGTTTCATAAAGATGTTTGATTTGAAAACAAGAACAGCATTGCTGCAAACGATTGAGAGTATAAAGAATAATGCTTTGCAGGTAGTGGCGTAACAAGATCAGCTATTTGGATTGGTATGTGTACTATACCGATAAATGCTAAAACTGAAATACTTAGTGCTTCAGAAATGACTGGTTTGTACTTCGTATATTAAATTTACCGACTGCTTTTGATTTATATGTGATGAATCGTAAATTGATGAGAAAATAAGGAGAACTGTAAATGCATAAAAATTCGACAAGAAAAGACAGGATAGAAATATTCCTTGACACGCAAAACTGGATAAAACAAGATGCCGACCTTTCTGCGTCGGTTGACAGAGCAAAGAAAAACACAGAAATTTTCTATGAAGATGAATATCCTGTATTTGACAGGAAACTGACACACACCGTTGTTAAAGTATCAAAGAACAGAAGCTATCAGGCGGCTATGAGATTATCAAAGCGGTATAATGGCAAGAAGATTGCCGTACTCAACTTTGCAAATGCTTTTCATGCAGGCGGAGGTGTGACAAGCGGTGCGAGTGCGCAGGAAGAATGCCTTTGCAGAACATCGACTCTCTATCCGCTTATATACAGACGTACCCTCAGAGATACTTTCTATAAGCATCATAAGGATTTGAACACACCAAAAGCAACAGATTCTTTGATTTACACAGAGGGCGTCGTCATTTGCAAAACGGATTGCGATTATCCTGAGCGTATGCCGAAAGAAGACTGGACAACTGTGGATGTTATTACTATGGCGGCACCGGATCTGAGGGTAACGTCAAATATTCATGTGCCAATAATCAGCAAAGGTACATTTATGAATGATGCAGAGCTGTTTGGTTATCATGTTAAAAGAGCAATACATATGCTGACCGTTGCGGCGGCAAAAAAAGCTGATATACTTGTTTTAGGTGCTTTCGGCTGTGGTGCTTTTAAGAATAATCCAGATGTTGTTGCAAATGCGTACAAAACTGCATTATCTGTATTTCCAAAGGTTTTTGAACATATAGAATTTGCAGTTTATTGCCCGCCGAATGATAGTGCCAATTATGAAGCGTTTTATAAACATCTTGATTGCAGATATAATATTCACGAAAAGCTCACAGCATTTATTAACGAACCAGATCCCGATAAATGGCACGGTTTTTCAGAACTTATGTATGAATCAGGTTTTGAAATGGATTGTTATAATTCGGCTCCGGATTTTGAAAATTCCGGAACTACTGAAAAGAAAATACAGGACAATCTACTTAAACACATGGAAAACTGGACTTTACAGCAGGTCGGAAACTATATTTTTTCCAGATACCGTGAACTGACGCATTGGTCTGATGGTGGTTACCCACAGGAAAAAGGTACTTATTTTTTTAGGAAAGCTTTTGAAATACTTGAGGAGAAAATCAAAGAATAATACGGCTGTTGAAAAACTGAAAATACTGGAAGAACCGAAGGGGAAGTGGTGGAGAATAAAAAATGAAAAGAATCATGATTACAAATGATGACGGCGTGAATGCGAGTGGAATTATCCGTCTTGCAAAAGCCGTAAAAGCGTACGGAGAAGTGTGGGTAGTTGCTCCTGACGTTCAGAAAAG
>CAMCMW010000311.1 GCA_945876155.1 uncultured Ruminococcus sp.
AGATGCAATACAGGAATATGACTGCATCAATTTCAAGGACGTTGACCCGGACACAAATCCGGAAATAAAGGAAGAACTTAATCCGGACGGCTATCTCCAGCTTACAAAGGGAGATATAGTTGTACGTTACGGTGATAACATCAAAAGAGTTTACGGTACTGATACCTACGACTATGATTACGACGAAAACGGTAATCCTGTAACAGAATACTTTGTGGGTGAAAACGCTATTGTCGGCGCTGTCAAGTCAGTTGTTGAGGGCAAGATACCTTCTGTATATTTCCTGACAGGTCACGGAGAAAAGTCCATTGAGGACGATTATACACAGTTCCGCAAGAACCTCAAAAACTACAACTACGACGCCAAGGGGCTTAACCTCACTACAGCCGAGGCAGTACCTGAGGACGCTGCAATAATTATAGTTGCTGCTCCCCAGACTGATATTACTGACGCTGAAAAGGAAAAAATCGAGGACTTCCTGGACAATGGCGGAAATCTTTCACTCCTCATGTCCCCTAACGACAAGGACTTTGACTATACAAACATAGAGGACATCATGGCTCAGTACGGCATTGCAATGGACTACAATATCGTTTCTGAAACTGATTCTTCAAGACACGTTGCCGGTGACGACAAGCAGATAATGGTAAACCTTGTTGACTGTTCTTCAAACGAGGATACAAACGTGGCTGACCTTACATCAGAGCTTATCGAACAGGCGTCCTCCATTATTCCGTATATGCCTGCGTCACGTTCATTCTATGAGCTGTCATCTGTTGAAAACCGTACAGACCTTACCATCTGTCCGCTTATTGAAACATACGATTCCGCAATCGGCAAGCCATACGGCGGAACAGCTGTTGACCCGGACGAAACCGCCGGTTATCTTTACCTTGCGGCATATTCACAGGACAGAGCAAGAAATGATTCCAAGCTGGTGGTAATGGGAAATGCTGAATTTATCGACGACGAAAACGTAAAGGACGACTATGTAATTATCCCGACTATGCTTTATTCAAGAACTATTACATGGATGTACAACACCGACGTTGATATGCAGATTCCGGCAAAAACCCAGACAAGCGATTACATGACTCTCAAGAGCAAGGAAGATACAAAGGCAATGATGGTAATTCTCAATGCTGCTCCTGTTATCGTTGCTGCGGCAGGACTGTTTGTATGGCTCAAGAGAAGACACGCCTGATAATACTATTATAAAGGAGATTATCCGTAATGAAACGTATAAGAACTGCGCTCATTGTTATGGTCATTCTCATTGCTGCGACTTTAGGCATTTATTTTACCGCCAGTTATTTCAGCAATAAAAACAGTGAGAAAGAGGCTGAGGAGGCAGAAAAGCTCATTATTTTCGATTTTGACGAAAACGCCTCTACTAATCTTAAAATACACAATGAAAGCGGAGATTATGAAATGCAGTATTCCCAGTCTGACGGCTGGACAATGATTGGTGAAACTGATTTTGAAGTCAATGCCAATACTGCTGTAAACATCTGCACTGCTATGTCGTCGCTCACAGCCACAAAAATTATTGAGGACAGTGATACCGCAAAATACGGCTTTGACAGTTCCATTGACCTTACCATTACAGCAAACGGTACTGACTACACTCTCCATGTAGGAGATTCAACACCCACAAACGAAAGCTTTTATGTAATGAAAGAGGGTTCTGACAGTATCTACCTTATTGACTACTCCACAGGTGCTATTCTCTGTGCGACCAAGGACAGTCTTAAAAGCCAGTATATTGCCGACTATAATTCCAATGAGGTCGTGCATTTTGCACTGTGGAAGGGCAGCGAAACTGATGAAAATATCCTCTTCTCAATGAACAAGGACGAAAACAACAAGTGGCACATGGAAAAGCCGTATACCGACGATTCAGTCCACAGTTCAGATATCAACACTTTCATAAATGACGCTATCAGAGACAAGATTTACAACTTCATTGCTGAGGACTGTCAGGAGTCTGACTACGAAAAATACGGTTTTGACGATCCGCAGTTTGTGTTTGAAATTTCTACAGCGGACAAGTACACCAAAGTCATTTTCGGTGACTACACCAACAACGATACAGAAATGTACGGTCTGTTTACAGAAACCGGTCAGGTGGTAACGTTCTACAAGAATACAGTTACTGTCCTGGGATATGATACTTCTGACATGATGAACAAGTACATTTTCTGCAAAAACCTCGAAGAAATCAGCTCAGTAAGCATTACACTCCCGGAGGGCAGTGCAGAGCTTGAAATTAACGAAACTGACAGCCAGTACACATTCAACGGAAATGAAATTGACATCTCAGACGAAGATATCAACAAGGCATTCTTTAATTTCTTTGATTCCTTCAACAATACATACTTTGAATCTGTCGACAGAGATGCAAAGCCTTCCGGAGATGCAGAAGTTACTGTTGAATACACCCTTTCAGACGGAACGGTTACAAAGCTTGAATACATCCCTGTACCCGGCGAGGATTCCAACACCTACTGGACTATCAAAGACGGAGAATATACCGGATTTATCGTAAGAAAGAAGGTTATCGCAAATATCTCTTCCGCTTATGAGGCACTTGAAGACGCTGTTAAATAACAAATGAAGGACGCCCTGTTTTATGGACGTCCTTTTTGCGTGAATTATATCAGACCAGAAAAGATAACCTTTCTGTATGTATCAAATTTTACCCATTTTGCAAAGAATGCTTTATGGTCTGATTCAGCCGTTTCTGAGTACTCTTTCAGGAATTTCTGTATTTCGTCGTCTGACTTTGCAAGTACCTCAAAACCTCTGCCGTTTATGACAGGTACTCCGCCGTATGTGTATTCAGACTCCGGAATAATCTCTGTGATTTTCCTGTCACGGACCTTTACAGCAACGCTGTCTCTCAGCACTATAATATCAAAGCTTTCAGGATAGCTGTAGCTTTCGCCTGACACCGGAATCTCATCGCCTACAGTATAAGTACGGTTTACCGGCTGATATTTCAGCACGTTCAGACTGCTTGTATCGTAGTAAAACTCCTCGAAGATATCACCTCTTGCGGTCAGTTCACCAAGCTTGAATGATGCCTTGTCAGTTGAATTTGTGACCTTTTCGCTTACTGCCTCGACAACACCGCAGGCAGAAGTCATGTTTGTGACACGGTCGATAAGAATTAATTCGCCCAGCGTCTTGTGATTTGAAAACAGGTCAGCAACAATTCCCTCTGTCAGGAGAATTTCGCACACTGCAATTTCGTTCTTGTGCAGAGTATCAGTC
>CAMCMW010000312.1 GCA_945876155.1 uncultured Ruminococcus sp.
CATTGTGCAATATACCAAATTTCAAAAAAATTCTGAAAAAGCGTGGACAAAATCGGATTAAAGGCACTCTTTATTAATAGATGAGAAATCAAGATGAAGTTGTTTATAAAATATAGAGGAGGTGCTTCGATGCTCGCCGTTTGTATGGCTCTTATAGATGACGCTGAATGTCAGACAGAATTTAATGATATAGTAATGCAATACGAGAAAAAACTTTATGGTTATGCTTACAGCATACTGCATAACACTGCGCTGGCTGAAGAAGCGGTCTGGGAAACATTTTTTGCAATTGCAAAATGCTTTGAAAGAATCAGAGACGGCGGTATTGAAAATATTGAGGCATATCTTGTTATTACTCTGAAAAACTGCTGTTACAAAATCTATAACAGCGAAAAAAAGCATATTGATTCCCTTCCACTGGATACTGTTTCAGAAACTGAAATTTCTTCTTTTGATGAGTTTGACAAATATGAAGTTTCTGATTTGTGCGATGTGCTGAATGAACTTAATGATACATATCAGTCGGTTATAGCATATATGCTTTATTACGAATACAGCGCTGACGATACCGCAAAGATTATGGGTATTTCAAGAAGTACTGTATACAAATATCTTAACGATGCAAAGAAAACTCTTCGTAACAAACTGGGGGCTGCTAATGGATAAAAATGGAAATTTTTATAAGGCAATTGAACAATCAATTATCAGACCTCAGTCTGAAAAAATGAAAAGCCTTGAAGAAGAAAATCATGAATTTTCAGAAACATACATCAAAAAAATTGAGGAAACAAGCGCAATAGTCTGCGCAAAAAACAAACAAAAGAAAAATTCCGGAACAAAAAAGAAAATCACCGTCAGAACCTTTGCAGTAATTGCCGCAGCCGCAGTACTTGCCGGCGCAGTTACCGTTACTGCAAGCGATTCGGTAAGACAGATGATCTACAGATTGTTCAAAGGAAGTGAGGACAAAGCCGCTTTCAGCAGTCAGGTCGAATATACAGACCCGCCTGTTATTACAAATCCGGCTATTGCTCCGGCAGGGACTGAAATTCCGGTTATATCAGTATTGCCAGGTACAACTGTAAGCACAAGTACAAGTACAACTGTAAAAATATCCGGTACAATTACCTCGGTTACTCCTGTACGCTCTGTATCCGGAGAGTATCACCCCCTTACTACAGTAACAGTCATTCCGCAGATTCCACATCACAACATAAACGCATATCAGCAGCCGTCAATGATGGCTCCTTCCTACCCGACTGTTGTTTCAACTGCACCGGGAGGCGCTCAGAATCCACAGACTACTACGGCTATAGGCAATATTATTGGAGGTGGTAACGTCACAAGACCTGCTGTAACAACAGTTCCGGAACCTGGCGACGGCGATCCTGAATCACCGGGTACAACTGGCAGCTACACAGAATATTTACCAGAAGTAACATCAATAGTAGTAGTCACAACAATAAAGCCAGTAGAAGCAACTTCAATAAGAGATGTAACAACAATAGTAACAGAAGTAGTCACTACACTTTTGCCGCCTGGTGCATCTGTTACGGGTGATGGTGATACTCCTGAAGACCCGACTGAAGAGGAATCAACCATGAATACATCTGAGTCAGTTCCAACAGAACAGACACAGGGATCTTTATCTGATACCACTTACACAACCACCATTAAATTAACATAATTATTTTTCTAAAAAGTGTAGACAAAATTGAAAAAAGACCACTCTATATAAGTGAAAGGGTTAGTTAATCAAATCCAGTCATAAAAATATCAAGGAGGTTTTCTTATGAAAAAATTCAAAAAACTTGCTGCGGCACTTTCAGCAGCAATAATCGCAGTTTCTGCATTCAGCATTCCGGTTTCAGTATCCGCTTACTACGAACCCATGCAGCCTTACGACTATATGGTCGATGAATCAAATGTTGCCTGGGAAGAGAACTACGTAAGAGTATATAAAGATGGTACTGTAACCAGTTCATTCAGAGATGTAAGCCTTGTTGCTTTCAAACCGTCAGAGGGTGCTGAAATAACGGCTGAAACACTTGGTCTGCCTGATGGCTACGAAATAGAAGAACAGGATTACTCCGTTTCAGTCTTAGAAGGCAGCGGCTGGCTGATGATTCCGACAAACTCAAAAGAAAGAACAGACGAAATCGCAGCAATTGCAGAAAACTGGGTAAAAAGCGGTATCGCTCTGACAGCAAAAAAAGTCTACAGCTGTGCATCAGGCTGTATGTTCAGTGTCGGATTTTCCGTAAATCTCAAAGATAATGCGGACTCAGAAGAATTTCTTGCAAACTACAGTTCCCTGTCTTTTGAAGAAGATGAATCAATTTACAAAAGCAAAATTTTCAGTCAGGACGAAATTGTCGGCGCCGGTGAAATATTAGCTGAACTGAAAGCTGATGAAATGGTTGAAACTGCTACAGTTTATGGAATGTCCTGCGCTGCTTTACACCAGACTTACAAGACAGAAACTATCGGTTTTTATGTACCTGACGACTTTGATTCGGCAAGTGAATTTTATTATCGCAACGCTGAAGCTATGACAACCTGTGACCCGGATACCAATGAATCTTTTGCAGCTTTGGTTCTGCCGTGTATTGATGATGAGAACTACGGTTATACATTTGAAGATACCAGTAAATTCCGCAGTTTGTCACATGAAAGGTTTATCGAGAACCCCAGTTATACGTATGACGATTCTTATGTAAAAACAGGTTATGATGTTTACTACATTTCCCTTAATCCGACTGAATCAGATGAAGTCACCATAACTGCAAAATTCGGCAAGCTTTCAGATACTGAAAACTACATCACCAAAACAAATCTCAGTTTTACCAAACAGGAAGACGGAACTTTCAAAGTTTCTGACAGACCGACAACCGCCAGACAGGTGCAGAATTTTATTAGCAAAAACGGCAATATCAAGGTAAATGATGATAACGCCATTGTTATAATGGATAGTGTCGGAGCAATCGGTCCTTATGAATGTACAAGCCCGTATAACACTGTTAAACCTGATCTTACAACAAAGTACGAAATTGGTACAGATGATTCGATGTATTCATGCAGAAGAAACAGCAACGGAGAAATTGTATTTGATTATCCGTGCGGCGGGGGTATTTACACAATATATCAGTACAGTCTTGACAGCAATGCAAAATACGGACTGAAGTTCATATCAGCACAGCAGTACACCGAAACTGCTGAAACACCTTACGGTTATGTTACAAGCTACAACTATACAATTGAAAAGAACGGAGACAG
>CAMCMW010000313.1 GCA_945876155.1 uncultured Ruminococcus sp.
TTTCTCTTCTTCTTCCTTGCTGCTGCTTGATGAGTAGTAGTGGTTGGAGCAGTAAGGGGCGTTGGTGGATTTCCAGTAGCCTGTAATACCTTTTGAACAGCCGTCTGTTGCTATCATGCCTGAGGAAGTACACATAGCCGCTGAGATAACGTCGTCGCATTCGGGGTAATGTTTATCTGATTTGATTCCGTCTGCATATTCGCCGATAATGTTGTACCATACCTTGGCAGATGAAAGACCGGTGTTAAGCATTTCCTTTTTATCGTAACCTATCCATACACCGCTTACAAAGTCCTCTGTAAGTCCCACAAAACAAAGGTCGTTCCAGTCTTCGGAAGTACCGGTTTTTCCGGCAACTGTCTTGTTTTCAAGCTGTGCGGCAGTACCGGTACCACTCTTGATTACTTCCTGTAACAGCTTGTTCATTACGTAAGCTGTTTCCTTGTCAACTGCCTCGTGGGGATTTCCGTCGTTTTCATAGACCAGTGAGCCGTCGCCCTTTTCAACACGGCTTACGATATGAGCGTCGTAATAGGTTCCGCCGTTACCGTAAGGCATATAAGCGTTTACAAGATTTTCAATGGAAACACCGTATGTCAGCGCACCGATAGACAAAGGCGCATAGGCAATATCTGATGCTCCGGATTCGGTCATGTCAACAAGATCCAGACCGAGATTCTGAGTTGAGAAATTGAATACCGACTGTGGAGTAAGTTCCTTGCAAAGCTGTGCCGGAACAGTGTTTCTCGAACGCCTTAAAGCGTCATAAATCGGAATACTCGCTCTTGACCATACATAGTCGTAGTTGTCCGGCCATTCCTTGCCGTCGTCAAGGGTGATAGGGGCGTCCTTGTACATACTGCCCCAGTGAATGTGGTCGGTGTAGAGTGCAAGACCGTATGTGGAAACCGGTTTCATGCAGGAACCAGGCTGTCTTTTCGCCATAGTCGCCCTGTTGAATACGAGAGATTCAGTCTTTTCGCCGATACCGCCCACAACGCACTGTATCTCTCCCTTGTAATTCATTGCAATAAATGAGGACTGTGGGTAGATTTTCTTGTCATTCTCGTCATAGGCGTAGTTGGAATCAGGGTCCATAAGATTGCTCAGGTCGAGATATTTTTCCTCAACGTAGTCCTGCATATCAAGGTCAACTGTTGTGTATATCTGATAGCCGCCGTTGTTTATTCTTGCGATAGCCTCGTCCTCGTCAATGCCGTATTCGTCCATTAAAACTGCGGCATACTCTCTCAGAGCAGTATCAACTACCCATGAAGTAGCCTTCTGTTCGTCTGCCATTTTATCGGCGTCTGCCTCCGGGTGCTTTTCCTTGTATTCCTTTGAATCGGTAAATATAAGCTTTTCGTCCAGTGCTTCCTGGTACTGGTCATAGGAGATTGCACCGTTTGTGTACATATGGAGCAGAACGTTTTCCTGACGCTCCCTGTTAGCCTCTTTACCGGTGTTTACCCATTCACCGGTTTCCTCGTCCTCGTAGCCAGCAAAGGGATTGAGAGTTTCCGGACTCTTTGGTATAGCCGCCAGACAAGCCGCCTCAGCGATTGAGAGTTCTGAAACGTCCTTGCCGAAGTACTTGATAGCCGCCAGCTGGATACCGTTTGTAGGACCGCCGAAACCGATGTAGTTTAAGTAGTTTTCCAGGATTTCGTCCTTGGAATACTTTTTCTCAAACTGCATGGCTCTGAAAATTTCCCTTATCTTTCTCTCCGGACTTGGGTCGTCGTCACCTGTGAGATTTTTGATAAGCTGCTGTGTTATAGTCGAACCGCCCTGCTGAGTATCGTAAATATGTATGAACATATTTGCAAAAGCGGCAAAAGTTCTCTTGTAGTCAACGCCTTCGTGGGAGTAGAAACGCTCGTCCTCAATGCACACAAAAGCGTCCCTTACGTGCTGAGGGATATCCTCGATATCAACAGGCACACGCTGTACCTCGTTCTTTACGGTGTAAAGCTGGACAAGCTCATCTTTTCCCTTGTTTGCAAAGACAATGGTGTTTGCACTGCTTGCAAGTTCTGTGATAGTTACGTCGGAAGTTTCGTCCATAAATTCAAGGACGTAAACCGTCATTGCAGTACCCACAATAGTTCCGGTAATAACTACCACAAGGAAAATAGACAGGAGAGTTGTACCCAGGATTGCAAACAGTTTTTTGATAACTGCAAGCTTTGGGTTTTCCTTTTTCCTGACCGGCGGTTTGGCTGGTGCTGTGCGGACTGTCCTGTTTCTGCCGGAAGATGCAGACTGTGTTCTGGGTCTTGCCGACGCTGTTCTTCTTGAAGCACCGGAGCCGGACTGTGTCTGCGGTTTTCTCTGAGCAGGTCTGCTTCCTGTGTTAGCCGGATTGGTTCTCGGTCTGCGTTCAGATGAACCGCTGTTATAGTGTTTATCTGTCATAATTAAATACCTCTGTTAACGCTTTGTATAAGAACTTGTTCTCATAGGCTATTGCACATATCTTTTTGGCAAATTCGTCTGATAACTGCGTTAAAAATTTTTGCCATACGCCAGTATGTCTGCAAATTTTTGCCTTGTTCTCAGCCAAATTATGCTCAAAAATCTATGCACAAATCCTATGAGAACAAGTTCTGATTCGGGATTGCTCCCGGTTTCCTTTCATGTATACTTTCTTATTATATCACACTTTTCAGACTCTGTTAAGTCTTTTTTTAAAAAAATAGGTGGTATATTTTGAAAAAAATGGGCAATAATAAGAGAAATACTTATGCCGCATGGTATAATCTGGCGGCGGAACGGAGAAAAGAAATGACTCGCAAACACATTTTATACACCTTAGTCACCTCAATGGCACTTTCTGCCGTTATAGTTATAGTTTCACTGGCATATTCAGTAAAGACCCAGCGTGCCGAGGCGCACAGAAAAAGCGTTGAAAGCAGCGTTGTGGAAACACAGGAAGAGATTGGCTACACGTTAAAGGAGTACAACGGTGAACTGGCAGTATTTCGTGGGAACAGTGAAACCCCCTTCAGACTTCTGGGCATTTCAGTATCGGTAATGTCGGACTACGACCGCAGTCAGCTGAAAGACGGCATATTTGTCCCCACCGAATCCGAACTCAACCGCCTTATAGAGGATTTTACTCCGTAAGGGAGGTGTGTATAATAGACTGGTCTGAAAACCTTAAAAACAACTGGCGACCAATGGTCGCCCCTACAAATTGTTTTCGGCTGTATATTTTATTCTGTAGGGGACGGCGCCCACGACGTCCCGGTCGGTGACCCGACAGGACAATT
>CAMCMW010000314.1 GCA_945876155.1 uncultured Ruminococcus sp.
TTATATGAAAAATTTGAAGATTTATGGTCATTAACCATATTATTATATATGGTTACAGGCTGAATATCTTCATTTTCTTGTTTTTCTCTTAATTCTTCTTCCTCCTCCACTGAAAGTGGAGGGGGGGAAAAGACACCAGAATTGTTAATTACGGAGTTAAATTCTATGTAAAAAGAATTGTTTTTCAGGATAATTCCTGTCTTTTTGCTGATGCTTTTTATTATCCTTGCTTTGTTTTTATAGTCATTTTTTTCAAGATACTGCATTGTACTGAGTAATAAATCATATATATTAAAAAATGTATCATTTCTGTAGTGGATATTATATCCCGGATAGTATAGCTTGCTGAAATCCTTGGAAGTATGGTCAACCTCGGGAAAAATTGTGCATATACAATTTATTATAAGCAGAGCAAGTTTCACGTCAGTAACTATAATATTACATATAAATACAACTCTGAACTTTGAAAAATTCACAGAATTCATTGTTTCATAATACATAGCAGCAGGTATCCTGTATTTCTCAGCTCTTTCCAGTACTTCTGAGATACTTATACCGCCATCAAAATCCAGAGCAAAAAGCTGGATAGAACTTAATTCATTCTGTGCTTTCCTGTTTCCTTTAAACGTAGCAGGACACCATATATGCAGATTTTCTATATATATACTGAATTCTTCAAGTGAAACTTCTTTTGGATATTCAGCAATAAATTTGCATACTTTCTTTTTGTTTATATCTTCTTTTTTGATACCTTTTACACTTTCAGGGTAAATAGAAACTTTATATTTCATTATATCAATCCTCCTTGTATTATCTTTTACTTAAATGTTATATATAATGCGGTAAATAACGGTGACAGGCTTTACGCCTGTCACCAATAAACTGATATGCAAAATCCGTATAACACACATCAGCTGGTCACAGACAATAGTACTAACTATCTGTGACCGTTCGGAAGACTTCGTTATTTGAAGATTTTTCATCTTCCGAACCCGTGATAAAAGAGAGTTAAAATTAAAGTTATAGTAAGATAATAAAATCACAAATGCACTACGTTTTCACACAGGGTGCAAAAATCAACGTGCTTTTATTCTGATGTTACCTTGTGGTTGACATAATCGTATACCGATTTTCTAGGTATCTTCCATATTCGTCCAATACGAAAAGCCTTTACTTCACCTGACTCAAGCAGAGTATAGGCAGTGTTTTTTCCGATGTTAAGTAATTCCATTAATTCTTCCACAGTGATTATATCGTTTGTTTCAAATCCCATAGGCTTATTCTCCTTTGCGTTTGATTTTATAATAATGTTAGTAATATTTTAAATCAAACACAAATTCAGACAAAACTAAAATGACTTAATTTTAAAGAAAACAAGCAAATCACTGGCGTGTTTTGAAAGCTTTCTGTAAACTTGTTCGGGATAATAAAAATTTCCATAGTAAAAAGAGGATTTAAGAGCCTTTTTTGAAGATTTCTTAGCTGGAATTTTCAAAATCCCGAACCATTTTTCAAATTTCAATTGCTACTATATATGGCGTAGCAGCTTGTATGAATCGGTCACCATACAGTTCTCCATTTGAATCCTCAAGGAAACCTGTCATAATGAACGATTGCTTATGGAGTTTTTTGATGTGTGCCTTGAATTGGCAATAAGGTTTTTTGCCTGTCATTCTTGCCACTTTTTCAAGGTCATCATCATGGTCCATTCGGAATATCATTTTTACTGCTGATTGATAAAGCAGTTTTTCCTGTTTCTTACATATCTGTCCTGGTGACTGAAATGCTGATATCAGAGAAATACCAACACCTCTTCCCATTGACATTATCTTGTACAATGCGGAAGTGTTCTCACATTTAAGGCAATGTACCTCGTCTATAACGAGAACAATCTCCAGCTCATCATTATTAGAAACGTACTCATATAACTTTGTAAGCAATTCTTCAACTTCGTTCGTGTAACCTGATGCTGTAAAAGCAATCATCTTTGTGTATTCTTTATTGCTGAACTTACTTAAAATGTCTGTACAGCGAAGTCCTGCTCCAATCTCATAGTAATCAACATAGTTCTCAGAGAACTCTCTGCCCAGACCATGAGATGCCAGGTCCTCTTTGAAATTTTTATGCTTGAAATTGACATAGACAATGTTATGCCCTTTGCCAAAGAGCTGTTTTACAATAAGATTCATGGCGAAAGTTTTACCGCAGCCTGTACTTCCGAGTAAAAGCAGATGTTTTGAAGTAAGGTCTTCATGACCAGTACTCCAGTAAACATCTTTGCCAAGCTTGTCCTTTCCAACGCATATTCTTTCAATGGTGTTATTGTCAGTGCATTGTATGTAGTTGGCAAAATCACCCTTAATCATACTGCGTGATTCATCTGTAAGGATTTTCTCAGATACTGCTGTAACTAAGGCGTTGTGTTTAATCTGGTCGTATAGCGTTACCTTCAATTTAAGGTCGTCATTTTTGAGTAACAGATTCTCGCTGTTAAGGTGTTTACGCATTATGCAGGAACTATCTGCAAGATGCATTTCCTCAGTTATGCTGTCCATTATATCATCGTTAATCAGCACGGCTTTATTTTCTTCGTTATAGAAAACTACCGGTTTATCACAATCCGATATAATGTCACTTGTCAGCGGTGAATTCAGATGATAGCCGTAATCGGCTGAAGAAATTCTGTAGTTAAGCATCTCTTTAAATTCCTTAACCACTGCTGATTTGTCATCGGTTTTCTCAGATACAAAGAGAATACCCGACAAATACTTCTCAAATTCATACTGTGTTACCGGAAATTCAGCAACATAATCATTCAATACATGAACCATTGCCTGATACGCTGTACCTAAAGCGGCAAATGCCTCATTGGTTGCATCATTACTGAAATCTGCCCTTCTGAACCAGCTCTCGTAATATTTCCTGTATAGTTCCTTTACTTTAATGGGGTCACCCATTAAATCTCTTACAATCAACTTGTCAAAATCGTACAGAAACTTCTGTACATCTTTTTCTTTGTATCCATTAACACTGAGTGTTCTCAGGTCAATGCTTATTCTCTCGTTGGGCGGAATCTCCTGTGAAAGCCTGCTGGTAATAATCATTACCACTGACGGATATAGGAGATTTTGCGATTGGTCGTCGTGATTCATTTGTCTGAATACGTCATGAATCAGATGTGTATTTTCAATACCGTGGTTTTTCATCTGCTTGGTAGCATTTTCGCTATCCACAAAAACTGCTGCACAGTCTTTCTTATCTT
>CAMCMW010000315.1 GCA_945876155.1 uncultured Ruminococcus sp.
CGACAATGAAATTGCATCAAACTTTTTAAGGCAGGTATATACAATTTTTGAATCAAAGAAAAGCGGTAACAGTGTTAATATCCATTTCCTGACCTTTGATGTTGAAATAAATAAAACCGCCGGTATCACCAGTAAAGCTGACGCTGAAAATTTTCTCAAAGATTATTCCCTGATGGGTCTCGGCGGAACGGATTTCGGATGCGTTTTTGAATATGCCGACAGTTTTGCAGAAAAATCCTTCGGAAGAAAACTTAAAGGCTTATTCTTCTTTTCGGACGCCTATGGAAGTTTCCCGCAAGATAAAAAACCGTACCCCACTACATTTTTCGTGCCGGACGATGGGTATGATTGTTCCTATGACTTTGTCCCCGACTGGATAGAACTTGTTAATTACAACGATGATTAAGAAAGTGTGGAAGATATTATGTACTACTATGATAAGTTTGATTTATTTGATGATACTGTAAACGCAATCACATCTGATAATAAGGACGCCAGACTGATACAGAAACTTTTGAAGAAACTGGATATTGATGATTGTGATTTATCAGATCTATTGTATGTGATATGTATTGAACAGAAAGAATACAAATTAGCTGAAAAGCTCTCTGACAGTCCCTGCCTCATCTCATACGAGTGCATGGAACTTTATAACAGCGAAAAGAGGGATAAAGCAGAACTTAATTTCATTAATTCAATTGATTACTACTTTTCATTATATCCGGAGTTTCATAAAAGTTTGGATTCTCAGGTAGAAATCTTTTGCCACCCCATTTATCATTTACTGAAAAACAAGTGTTACAATGCCATAAACGCATTTCTTGACAAGGCAGAATTATTTAATCCAGACAAAACCATTATGAGCAGTTTTATAAGAATAGCCATTAAAAACCGTGACGCTGACGCAATGGAACTGTTTTTCAAAAGAAATTATATTCTTGATTCATTTGATATGGCATATCTGATACTGAAAGATAATGACTATATGAAAAACACCGTTATCCCGGAATTTTACAGCAGATATTTGTCTGGTACAGCTGATAATGACACCGCAAGAGAACTTTACATGAAACTTTTCCATGACAGTGAAAGATTTATGACTTATCTTAATCTGAACGGCACAGGACAGTTTACAGATAAAATGCTTTTATACTGCCATGATAATCTGCTGAATATCCGGTATCTTGATATAACAAATGAAAGATTTGATATTCCCCTTCTTAAAGACAGTTTGAAGATATCTCCTGATGTATGCAGTTATGAGCTGACTATAAATATTTATAATTGTCATGCAGAATACCAAATTAAAGAAATCCAAAATCTCACAGAGTGTTTTTCAGATGATATAAGTATACATATCGTTTTCAAAACCTTCATAAATTTTGAGAACTTTAATTTATGTTTCAACAGCAGAGAAATGAAATATCTCTGGGAACCAGTGATGGAAAGATGCAGTATCACCTTTGATACTCCAAAATCTACTGACATGATAACTGATTTGTTTGACATGAATGATGAACAGTATGTCAGACTGATGATAAAATGCGGTTTAATCAACGCCGGTAACTGTAAAGCAGTCAAGTCATCTTATATTGATAAAAACACGACAATTACTGGTGCTGTCTTAAACCTGCTTGATTCAGTAAAATAAACCGGCTTAAAGGAGGACGTCTGAATTGAAAGAGGAAGTTTTTAACATTTACATAAGCACCGAAATATTGCTTCGTGCAATAAAAAACAAAGAGCCATTTTCTCAATGCCGGAAGATTATGGACGATTTATTCGCAAGGAAACTTTCAAAAAGCAGTAAGACTTGTATTCTCAGGCTGATTTACTGGGCGATAAATACCTTTTCTGACATTGAAGACTATAAATTGTTTTTCAGCTATCTGAAGGAAAACGGACTTAATGCCGATGTAGTACACCCGGATTCAACCACATCTGCCTACAATTACTGGCTTTCAAAATATTATACAGGTGATGAAAAAATAAAAGAAACAGCAATCCGCAGCATTGAATTAAACAGAAATTCCTATCTGACTGATTCTAATTTACACCTTATGCCTCTTTTTCTGACTGAGGATGAGCGTCTGATAAAAGTAGCAATACATGTTCAGTGTATTTTAGATAACAGCTTTAATATGTATATGATGAATTATATGCACTATTTTGTTCTGAAAAAGGACGCAAAAATCACCCGATTGTTTCTTGAATCATGTTACCCGTTCAGGATTGATGAGATTATTGAGACAGCAGTTGAAAACCCTGAAATATATTACGGCTTTCTTGCTGAAAACTTCTTTGAATATTTACCCTCAATCTTCAAAAACAGAAAGAAACTCAGAACACTTGATAATCTTATCCCTTTTCTCTTTAAATCCAAACGTTTTAAATTATATGTAACCAATGATTTTCCTCGTATATGTAATGATTTATTTATAATCAAATACCTGTATAATATTCTCGGCAGCAGTAATTTTAAAAGTATCATCAGATACATTCCGAAAATCCGCTTCATTATGCAATCGTCTATTGATGATATTGATACATTTGACCAGGAACTGACAGAATATATCCGTGACAGACTCGATAATACGGTTTATGTGGACCATTGTCCAGAAGATTATTACTATGGTGATGATGATTTTACTAATTTATGTGAACTGGTATCAATGTTCCCGGATACACAATTTTACATTACTTATGATTTGTTAAGGTCTTACAGTGAAAACACTAATATTCTTTTTGAACTTCTGAAAAAGTTCAGAAACAGAATAATCATTGACATTTGTGATGATGTTTACACTTGTCTTATAAAACATAACCACAAAGGAATTGTGACGGAGGCTGTAAACTCATCTGTTATAAACAAGTTCTGCTATGAAAATGCTGTTATTTTCGCTGTTGAAAACAGGGCAACTGCTGCCATAGATGTTCTGCGGAAACATTACGATGAAATAATGTCGAAAGATGATATTATATAAAAACAAACCTCCTCTGACTGACCGGTTTTTGCCGGAGTCAAAGGAGGTTTTTTTATGGTATAGGATAGATAAAAATAAGCTTTAATTATGCCTTGAATATGGCTCTTACATAATTGTACATATGCGGACGGATTGTAATACCGCCATGGTCACCGCCTGTTACATAGTGCCAGATATGAGTAACGTTGTTTGTATTCATTGTATCGTGATATCCGGCTGGTGTTGACCATACTATCTGGTCATTTGAACCAGCACTTACCATAAGGAGGTATGGT
>CAMCMW010000316.1 GCA_945876155.1 uncultured Ruminococcus sp.
TGCTTTCTGTATTCTTCGCTCTTAAAGCTTGTGCTGACAAAACCGCCGTTTGTATCAATGACCTTATCCTTCGCCATTGAATCCGGGAATGTTACCGTAGTAACCACTGCATTCAGAAAATCCACATACTGTGTGTTGTAATCATATTCGCCGACCAGTGTATACAGTGTATTTTCGTTATTTGCCATTGAAATTCTCATTACACTGCCGTCTTTTTCAAGCTTTACAGATTTGTCAATATCGTCAATATAGATTGTATTGCTGTTCCAGGCAAACGCATTATCATTGACCTGCTTTAAAAATTCCAGTTTGTCCGTACCGCTGACTACTATATCTCCGGTTCTTCTTATATCTACATTTAATACTATACTTAATGAATTAACAGATATTACTTTTCCCTCATCATCTGTAGATGTATATTGTTGACTTCGGTCATCAGGATAGAAATGTAATCGAATTTCTCCTTCTATTGAATTTAAAGCCCAAAAATAATCACCTGGGATACTAAGTGTACTATTATTCAAGTCATAGTTCACATAAAATTTCTGAGTTTGATTTCCGTTCAATGGATCAATTTCGCAGCCAATTTTGCAGCCATTATAATTTAATTCATCTAATGCCGAAATATCAATTGTAAACTCTTTAATTGTAACATTATTAGTTCTGGTATTAACTTTATCAAATACATCTTCAGAAAAGTATCCTGAAAAATTATAATGTATAAGTATTTCTGTACCACCATTAGCTTTATAATAATGTTCATTATCTCCTTTATAAATCAGAGCAACATTTTTCGGTTGTTTATATTCCACTAGATCAGTAATTTCTCTTTCTCCGGATAACATAACTTTCTCAACATTATAATCAATATAATCTCCGACATAACTAATTCCGTTTACTGTCTGACCGCTTGCAATATTATAATTATTTGTAAATAATCCGCCGGAAAAAGTATATTTGCAGTTACTTCCGGCTGCTGCCAGATTAACGGAATCTGCAACAACTGAACCTGTGGTTTCATATTTAGTAGCAGGGTCATTGGCACCAGGCGTTTTTAAGAAATTTACAGAATCAGCAAGGACATTATTTGCCAGAGTGCCGCCGCAAAAACCGTCAGTTCCCTGATTATATGTTTCAGTATTAAGTACACCCATACTATATATATTTCCGCCGGTATAAAAATTGCCGTTCGGACTTGCAGCATCTACCTTTCCTGTATTCCATGAATGAACGCCTGATTCTACGCCAGAGGATTCTGAATTAACCATTATATAAGATGGCGTTGTTTGTGAATACAAATAAACATCACCATAAGCGTTAAACTGATCCTGGGCGCCCTGACCTCCTAAACTGTCCGCCATAAAAATAAACGGGTGGTTGGAATCGCCTATACTCATATAATTCTGCTTGCCTGATGTTTGACTTATATTTTCGCTATCAACAAAATCACCGCCAAATGTACCATTAATAAATACATACGGCAAAGTTGTATATGATACATTATTGACATCTTTTACAAATTTCAGCTCACTGCGCATTGAATTGCCCAGCAATCCTACGTTCTTGTCTACATAAACGCCTTTGTTAAAATCATCTACATTTACTCTTAAACCTGCATTTCCACCGCCATATAATAACAGATTTCCCTTTGTACCGTATGCACCGTTAATAAATAAAGGCTGGCTGTTAGTTTTACCAACATTAACATCAACCGGATTGTCAATACTTGTATAAACATCACCATATACCGGAATAGTATCACATGGAGCAAAATCCACATTACCCATAATTGTCAGCGCATTTTTAAAAAGAGGCGGATTATCCTCTTTACCGTTATAGCAATAGAGAGAAACAGTATTTTCCTGTCCAAGCATTTTAACAGTTGCACTCAATTTATATACAATATATTTGTTTTTCTTGTCAGCAGAAAGATTCAGTCCGAAATTATACCCTGCTTTTTCGAGGTTTGCAATTGTATCAAGAGCCTTAATTTCGGCAGAAGTAACCTCTCCCATTGACGAATCAATGGCAGCATTCAGCATATCACAGTCAACACTGCCGACAGCTGCTGAGCCATTCTCCCTGAGAATTTTCATCATGCTGTCCACAACTGACCTTGCCGTATACTGAGTCTGATTGTTAGCATAGGAATTAAAAGCACGTCTGTTTGCAGCTGAGGCAAGAGTAAGGGCTGCAAAAATAAAGACAGTCATAATCATCATAACTGCAACTACGGTATACAAAACCGAACCATTAAGCCTGTTATTTCTGTACTTTTTAGTCATACTATCACCCGCTCTTTAAATGAACATCACTGCTGCGGTTCTGTTGCCTCAATTTCTCCGCCGATATCTATATCTGATATCATCTGTGCATAATATACGTCTATTGTCATATCACCGGTCAGAACAGCCTCAGGATTTGTGTTGTAGGAATTACTGTCAATAGTCAGCGATTTTATCTCGATTGATTTTCCGGAATCCTTTATGTCCTGCATAAACTGCATAAGACCTGCCCTTGTGGCATAGTAGTCAATACTGATAGTTCCGCAGGGCAGACTCTGATTTTCTGCCGGAGCGTTCTGAGAACTGGCAGAGGAATTTTCCGTTCCGGACGCATCATTGAGATTAGCTGACTGTCCTATGGAATATTCAAGTGACTCTTCCTGAAGTGAATATGGAGTCAGCTCAACGATTGAAGGGTCGCTGAAAGACGCATTTGTATTGATGTAAATTCCGTTTTTATCAATGTATTCCTGGATAAATCTTTCAAGGGTATACGCCCTTTTGATGTCAACAAAAAGACTTCCTATCTCAACTGATTCATTATATTTTTTCTGAACACGTTCTTCTATTGCATCGACCTGGTTTATTTTGCCTTCAAGTTCAGTCCATTGTGCCTCAGCGGAGCTTAGTTCACTTTTGGCTGCTGAAATATCATCAAATTTTGGCTTTATCAGCAGCATTACCCCGGCAACTATTATTAATATTACCATTACTACAAGTAAGAGTACACGGTCACGGTAACTGATTTTCTGCATATTTTTTCACACTCCCTTTGTATCAGTTCTGAGCATCAGTTGCCTCTTCCGTCGGCAGTTCAATCGGTGAAAGAGGAATCTGTAATTCATAATTTAAAACCTTGCTGTTAGTTTCATTATAGGAAATATTGTAGCCGTTGTATATTACATCTGCAAACTCGCTGTGTGCAAGCAGCTTTTCAACTATCAGTGCCG
>CAMCMW010000317.1 GCA_945876155.1 uncultured Ruminococcus sp.
GCTTTTCTGCGCCCTTTTTCCTGAATTCATGTGGATTATCTTTTTCAAACTTATTGCTTTGAAAACAGCAATTCACCGAAAAAATACTCCATATACTCCTTTGAACAATTGATTTATCTGTATCTGGATATTCTGTTTCATAACAGAAAGGATATAGGTGTATGCAGATACTGTAAAAGGTTGTATATCAAGACCAGCAAGAGAAGGAGTACTGAAAAATACTGCTTACGAATAGTTCCCGGCAAATCCAAAACATGTGAACAAACAGGCTCAAAATCAGATTACGAAAACAAAGCATTTGAGAAAGTACTAAGATATAAGCAAAGAACAATTAATAAAAGAATTGATAACTATAA
This sequence comes from uncultured Ruminococcus sp., assembly GCA_945876155.1. GTDB lineage: Bacteria > Bacillota > Clostridia > Oscillospirales > Ruminococcaceae > Porcipelethomonas. The sequence continues at coordinate 357 of CAMCMW010000317.1, forward strand.
AGGGAACGATAAACGTGTTGAACGCGATCTGAAAAATATAATCGATAAATTCAACTTAATTTCCCCTCAATATCAAAATGGTTATCTCAGTAAAAATGAAGCAATATATTTCCTGAATAAGTATTATTATGAAAGTGAATACCCTGACAAAAAGAAAAAATCGATCAGACGCAATATTGAACAGTATTCAGTTGCATATATCGAATCATTTGACGGGTATGCTATAAAGAATAATAATGTTGCTAAGTATAAACTCTATTTGTTTTATGCTCTGAATTCAAAGGGACAATTCAGAAAATTATATGCAGGTATTATTTGTAATGAAAATTATGATGTAAAAAAATACTGGAATAATGTTTTTAAACAATGTAAAATCAAGGATGTAAAGCTTCTTTTTATTTCCAACAATCCGGAAATTGCTGAAACAGCAAAAAAGAAATTCCCGATGGCAGATATTCAATGCAATGTGTCAAACCTTCTTTATGAGAAATTTGACCAGCTAAGCAAAGAAAAAAGACAAGAATTATGTCTGGATTTAAAATCTCTCTGTACTGTGAATTCTGTAGAACAGGCTATAAAAAATATGAAATTATTTTCACGTTACTGGGGTGAAGATTTTTCAAAACCATTAACGGCAGCCTGGGAATCAATCGCCAATATTTACAAGTATTCGCCATGTCTCAGAAAGCAGCTTGCTCTACCGATTTTATCCGGAAGAGTAATCAAAGAATTTAAATTTAACATGATATATGATAGTATAAAAGATTTATTTAATACATTTAACAGTATTTCCCGAACAGCTATGGTTAAAAATTATACTATGGTAATAAACAACTGGAACGAAATCTCCTTGGAATTAGGAATCAAAAAATAATCTTTCCCCCACAATCTATTCAGGAATCAGGTGAAAATCCATTAATAATTATGGGGGATAAAATAAAAATGCATTTTTTCACCTGCTCATCTTGTCAAATAATGCAAAAACAGTTTCTTTCCCTTTTCCTTACTTCTCAGAAATTCAAAGTAAAACCCCTCTTCCTTGCTTAGCTTTTTGAACTCCAGAAGTGAATTTAGTGACTGCATAAAAGGAATGTCAGGACTTCAAATGGCAATTGGTGACAGACTTATACTGTAAAAATATGATGTGATATTAGTTCTTGCCTTGTCGCTTTTAAACAGCCTGAACAAAATATCATCAAAGTCCTTATTCGGATTTTTATGTAAACTGCCTGCCAGATTCAGCATTTTTTCTCTTTTCTTTTTCTTACTGCCGGTTGACTTCTTAATCAGCTTTTTCTGCCAGCTGTATGAAAGGAAACATACGCTACCGCTCCGTGTAAAAATTTTGTCATAAATATAAGGCACAACAGAATGCATATTGCAGTAAAAATATCTGAGCGCATCTTATACTTCCATATCCTTCGTTTCCTTTTTGATAAAGTTTCTTCCGCAGCGGAGTTCCATTCTGAGAACGTCTTTATAATATTCCTGAATCTCAGTTGGATAACCCTGGTCAATTGTTGCATGATGTTTATTGTACAAAACAAATTCTGTCTTGTTTGAGTCATTGATAATATTAACAGAATAATCCGGATTGTATGAAAGACAATTTTCTTCAAGCTGGCTATTTATGTGATAGCCATAATGCAAAGGCAGCTGCCGGATTATTCTGATATACTCATGAATAACATTTTCAGGTACATTCAGAATATCCTTCGTGATATCAACACGGCTGAGATTGAAACTGTCTATCCCGGATATATCAGGAATAAGTTCACTGAATATACTTTTAATTTTCTCATCAAGAATGTCTATGGAACACAAAAAATCATCAGGATTAAAAATTTTATTTACATAAGTGCCCGGCTCAATCAGTCTGGAAGGTTTAACCACCAGTGTAAGTTTAAACGGATAAAAGGCTCCTTTTCGTTTAATTTCATTTTCAGTACATTTTCGGAAAGATATGATTATTCCGTCGTTTGTGTGTGAAAGGCATTTATAACTGCCGTCCTCGTAAAATCGGCGTAAGCTACTGTTAAGCGTATCGTACTCACCAAACGTGAGTAAATAATTTAATTCAAATGTGTGGATAAAGTAAGTATTCATTTTATACCTCCATAAATTTTTTTAGTTTATTGTTAGCCCGAAATATAAAATTATATATAACTATACTTTAATTTAATTATATACTTAATCTATTGTAGTTATAGAGTGTTAATTACATATTGTTTATATCCATTATATATAGAACTGTATTTCTATATAATGGGTAGGGGTTTTACCGTTTGTATTGTGTATAAATAAGGCTGGGAAAAATAATATATATACTCAGAAAGAAGTGTCATGCTGTTTTAAATTGGCATGACACTTTTTGATTATTACCTGTGTTTCAGAAACTCCACGATACTTTCCTTGGTAATCTTCCACCTGTTTCCTATTCTGAAAGCATCAATTTCTCCGCTGTGAATCAGATCAAGGTGAGTATTCTTCCCTACTTTCAGAAGCTTCTGACACTCCTTAAACGTCATTATATCAGGAATCTTTTCAAACATAAAACACCAGTCCTTTCGATAAAATATGGTATTATTCTGATTATATTAATGTTTATCAGTTTTATGATTATTTACAGTAAACCCTGGAAAATAAATAATATATTATTCCTTTATAAACTATGGAAAGGAGTAATATCATGAGCAAGATTACAGTTGAAGCGGTTCTTAAAGTTCTTGAATATGCAGCTCTTGCAATTTATGGTGTTGTAAAGGTATGCAAGAAAGAAACTGATATTAAAACGAAAAAGGAGTAACTATGTTCACCAACCGCTATATAACCAAAGGAGTGTATTTCGCATATCTGGAGGATACGGATAT
>CAMCMW010000318.1 GCA_945876155.1 uncultured Ruminococcus sp.
CTATGCAGGCATTACTGTTACTGTAGAACAAGGTGGAACTCTAGTACTTGACGGTGCAACAATTAAATCAACATCAACTATGTCTCCAACAGGTGTTCAAGTCACAAATGGAACATTAATTATAAAAAGCGGGAGATTAACTGGTTTGAAGGGTTCACCTATTGTGGCAACAGACAGTATCGTCAATATAACAGGCGGAGATATCAGCACTAATAAATCTAATGTAAAACTTACAAACTGCCAGGCTGATATAAGTAGCTTGACTGTCACTGGAAACTCAACATCGTATAATGGAGGTGGCATAAAAATCTCTGGCGGTGGAGAATATACATTTAAAGACTGTCAGATTACAAACAATTCTACAACTTTCGGGAATGGCGAGAACGGATATGGTGGCGGAATCTACATTGACACTACGGGAACAGTAACATTTACAAACTGCACTATTACTGGAAATACCGCGGCGGATAATCAAAACTCAAGTAAAGGCGGCGGAATTTACCTGAATTCTGGAAGACTCACAACAACCGGCTGTACTATAAGCAGCAACACAACAACAAACGGCACAGCAGAAGTGACAGGTTCCGGCTCCCAAATATATGCCGTAGCAGGTTCTGTCTATAACGGAGAAACGCTTACAGAAGACAAGATAATTGACACATACACTGAATAATAACAGCCAAAAAGCCTTGAGCCAGTTCTAGAAATTTCACAATCATATAGAATTCCATCTGCCTTGAGAGCTGAGAAACAGAATTGTAGGCCTTATTTGTTAATGAAAGAATTTTTCTGTATGGATGTTCACGTTATTTTTGCCCTTATCTGATTACGGATTGAAGAAAATACTTCCTCGTGAGTATAACGAGTCGGATCTGTTTTTGCCTGTAAGTCTGCTTCATCAAGTTTTGATTCACTGTTATCAGTAAGACGGTCATACATATCAAGACTCATAACAACCATTGATCCATAACCGTTTTTTGTAAGAAATACCGGAGCCTGTCGTTCAGCAACCAGAGTTTCAATTTCAGAAAATTTATTTCTTAAGTCAGATACAGGTCTTATTTGTGTCATAAAAGAACCTCACTTATCAGTTAGTTTTATTATCATAATTATATCATTATTTTATCATATTAGACAAGAATTTTATTTAATAAAAAATCTCGAAAAAGGGTCTACAAAGAGCCGTTCGCTGCAGCCGTAATATCCAAAAAGATGAAGCAGCACATTCAAAAAAGTTTATTTACCATTTGCACCTGTTCCCTAGAGATTAAAAAGACACTGCTCACTGACATCACTGACCTGGTAATAAGATGCTTGATATTCGGCTCTTTAGCTTTACCGGTTTTCAGATTCAGTATAAGTATTTAAGCATAAAAAAAAGCCCATCATCAAGATGAGCTTTTGAAGAGCGGATGAAGGGAGTCGAACCCTCGTCATCAGCTTGGAAGGCTGAGATAATAAGCCGTTATATGACATCCGCAAAACTTAATAAAATAATATAAAATTTATGCAAAAAAGTCAATTCATTTTAAACTCTTTTTTTAAAGTTTTTAATGAAAATTCATTATTTTGCACATAATCATCGCACTTTATTTGCTTAATTTTTTTTATCTTATTTTACTTCGCAATCAGAATCTTTGACATATTTATCAAGTTGAACACTTGCAACCGTAGTTTTTGAAATAACACAGGGACCTGCAATACATCCGCCTTCACAAGACATTACTTCCACAAGATTTCCTGCATTTTCAGGTGGTTCAATCTTTCCAGCATTAATATCACCATACATCTTGAGTTTTTTCATACCTTCCTTGTTTAAGCCGTTGATTATATCTAACTTCAATAATTCAGGATTTTTCAACCTGCATTTTACAGCATTTGCAACGCCGCCAGTTCTAGCAAAGTTTCGAGCCGTACTGCTTGGTTTATTCTGTTTTTCTATAGATTCCAGTTTAGAAAGTTCAATTTCTTTTGCAATAAAAAAGGCATTCAATTCTTCAGCCGTTATTACATAATCAACATATTCATCATCAAAACCTTCCCGTCTTTTTGCCAGACACGGACCAATAAACACAGTAATACAATCAGGATATTCTTTTTTAACTAATTCTGCAGTGTAATGCATAGGACTTCTCGTTTCTGAAACACAAGAATCCAAATCCGGTACATGAATATGAACAGCACGTACATAAGCAGAACAGCACGAAGTTGTCATCAGTTTATCACCCTTTTCCATACGCTGTTCAAACTCTTTTGCTTCTTTATTTGCAGTAATATCAGCACCAACTGCAACTTCTACACATTCAGAAAATCCAAGTTTTAAAAGCCCATTTTCAATCTGCCCTGCTAAAACTCTAAATTGAGAAGCAATGGAAGGTGCATAAATTGCAATAACTTTTTCGCCATTCATAATGTGCTTAATAACATCAACAAGCTGACTTTTGTCCATCATCGCTCCAAATGGACACTCGGTCATACATTTTCCGCAATAAATACACTTATGAAAATCAATAATTTCATGACCATCTTCGCCTTTTGAGATTGCACCAACAGGACAAGCAGCCTCGCATGGCACTGTAATCTTAATAATCGCATGATAAGGACAATTTTGTTCACATAAACCGCAGTGAATACATTTTTGAGCATCAATATGCGCATGATGAACAACATGAATGGCTTTTTTTGGACAATTAACCATACAAGGTCGTGCAAAGCAACCCTGACAGGCATTTGTAACCATAAAATTTTGTTTAACACAACCATTACAAGCCTCATGCAAAACAGTAATCATCGGCCAGGTAGGTTTTTCCCGCTCAAGAGCTTCTTTTGCATATTCATCAAGTTCATTCTGTTCATTATAATTTTCAACAGAAATTCCCATTCTTGCAAGAATACGCATTTTTAAAAGTTCCCTGTCATGAAAAATGCAACATCCAATCGGATTTGCTCCCATAGGTTTCATTTGTGTTGGGATTTTATTTATTTCACGACTATCAAGCATCCCTGCCAATTGGAGTTTTGCAATCCTTACTAAAAGTTCCTTTTTTACATTTGTCGCATTATTATTGATATTCATAACTTGAGTATACAAAATTAAATCTTTTTTTTCTATATAATTATAATCGATGTAATAGTGATTTTATTATTTTTATTTTGGGTGGCTTTTTGCTTCGCAAAAATCAGGCTTTTCAGGGTTGCGCTATCGCTTC
>CAMCMW010000319.1 GCA_945876155.1 uncultured Ruminococcus sp.
AGTTTTCAACATACTGGGGATTGCGTGTTGAAAAACTGCTCAAAGCCGGTATTTACGGCAAAAACTTTGAGTGAGTTTTCAACATCTGTTTATTGTGATGTTGAAAAAATTTAAAACAGAAACGGGCGACCAGTGGTCGCCCCTACAAACAACCTAATAATATACGCTATCGTAGGGGCGAGCATTGCTCGCCCGTTAGTTTTAAGGTTTTTCGGCAAACAAAAACGGCAGAGTATTTAAACCCTGCCGTCTTTTAATAATCAATATTCTATAATATCAAAGTAAATAGAATTAATCTTGCCGTTGTAGTAGTAGAAAGTGATATAATTCCATGTTGAAGTTGTGTCAGAAACAGTAATCGAACCGGTTGACGGATCTGAAAGAACTGCTCCGTACTTCGCTGCAACGTCAGCTGCATTGCTGCCAATTGTGAATCCGTCAACAGTAGCTGCAACAGCAGAACCCTCTGACAGAGTAAATCCTGTAACAAGGCAGTCAGCAGGAGCAACCGGCTTATCACTCTCGTTTGAAATGAACACACCGAATAAATAGTCCTCACTGAAATAACTTTCAAAACCGTAAGCGTCAATCTGTGCGTCATCAACCTTTACCAGGTCAAGGATACCGTTGATTTTAGCCGGGAATGTTACATTCTGACCGTTAATCTGGAAACTCATCTTTGATAAATCATAGGTTGTTTCTCCGGATTCAGCATTTGCACCAGACATCGGGTCATCTGTGATATCAATGTCCACATCTCCGCCTGTGATATCTCCGCCGATTATGTCACCACCAAGAGCGTTGCCGCCTGTAATGTCACCGCCGAGAGCGTTGCCGCCTGTAATGTCACCGCCGAGAGCGTTGCCGCCTGTTGAATCAGCGATTGCACCGGAGAAAATTGAACCAAGTCCGTCAACACCGAATGCAGAACCGATATTGTCAATGAACGCTGCCAGATTATCAGTTGCGTCTGTTATATACTGTTCCATCTCAGCGCCGTCTTCTGTATACTTATAAACCTTCTGTGATGAATCAAATGCCGGGATATCAATTGATGTTTCTTCCCTGGAAGTAATTGAGATTGTGCCGTAATTTGTTCCGTCCACTGTGATGTCGGATTTGATTGTCTGACCCTTGCCGTCTGAATCCATAACGAATGTCAGTGAAGGACCTTCAAAGGATGTAAGGTCAAGTGTAAATTCGCCCTTGCAGTAGCCCTTGTCTTCGTTTACAGTTTCAACATCTTTATAGCTGATTGGGATTTCAACCCTGTTTACCTCTTCAGACATGCCAAGGTCTTCATTAATGCCGAGAACAACAATCTTTACTTCTCCGCTTTCCTTGCCGGACTTTTCAGTGGACTTGCCTGAAATCTTAACACCTTCGTCGTCAACTGCAAAGTTTATGTCCAGTGCCTTGTCAGAACCGTCCTCAGCTGTCATGTAGCCGAGTACATCGTCAGTATCAGGCTCTGCGATTTCTCTTCCGCAGATCTTACCCTTTGAGTCAACGTAAACATTCATGATAAATAATGTTTCACCGCCGCTTACTTCGTATGAACCCAGTTCTTCAAGCAGACTGTCAATTCCAGATGTATAGTCGTCCTTTGAAAGACCGAACTTTTCTACAAGCTTGATTATAATCTTGTCTTTTTTAGCCTCTTTGAGAACGTCCTTGCAGATGCTGTAAAGCGCACCCTCGTCAACCTCGGCAACAAGCTTGTTGTACTTTGTCTTGATACCGTTTGCCTCGCAGGAAACACCCTTTTCAAGTTCAACATCATCAATGTTCTCAAATACCATTGTAAAGTACTTTACAATAAGTTCATTGAGTTCTTCTTCTGAAAGCATATCCTTCAGAGCGTCAGGGTCTGTTGAAAGTGAAGTAACAGCGTCCATGTAGCCCTGGAAAAATGCTGCTGCTTCAGAATCCATTTCAGCATAAGCCTCTTCCATTATGGAATTGAGGTCTATAGAGATGTATGCCGGTGAAAGTTCAGGTATCTGTGCGTAGTATGCGCCGTCCTGAACATAGTAGTTCAAAGTTGCAAGAGTTTTGTCGCCAGCTGTGATAAGGCATGATTCGCTGACATTTTCACCGTCATTCTTTGCACCAGCCTTAATGGCAATGTCTGACGGAATTGTGATACCGCTTTCTGAAAGTGGTGAACCTGAAATTTCTTCGATAAGAGCGCCCACATTTGCGGAATCAAGCTCAGCCTTTACTTCAACTTCTTCAGCAGCCTGCTTGCCGATTGAATCAAGTCCCTTTCCGTAGCCCTCAGAAATACAGTCAGCCAGTTCAGAGATATTTTCTTCCTCCACCCAGGTGTAATAATCCTCCGGCTTGCTTATGAGCATTTTAACATTGTTCTTAACCCACGGAATAAAGTTATAGGCAAGAACACTTCCTGCTGCAAGAATAACAACTATAATTGCAACAATCAGGAGTACCGGTTTTTTCTTTGCCGGTTCAACACCGTCTACAAGCTGAGCCTCAGCAAAGGACGGCTGTTCAGTGATAACAGGTTCTGCAGCGGGAGTAACCTGTTCATTGTTCTGATTTTCATTGAAATCTGACATACAATGTCCCCCTTTAATTTTTTGGCAATCACCTTTTAATCCGCCGTACTGCCGGCAAAAATTATCCGGTGGTTTCTTTATTATCAAACGTATAAAATCTGATAATAACATATTAACAAATCTGATTTGTAAAGTCAATAAAAAAAATTATTTTTTGTTTATTTGTATATATTTTGTAACTTTATATCAGTCATTTTTAGCGTTTATAGGATTCAGACCGGAAAAGATGTGGTTTTGCAGCAGTTACAAATATAAAAGTTTCGCCAGCCTTTTCAAAGGCTGCAGGGGTTCAAAGGGGACGGCGGTCCCCTTGTCGCTCACCGCAGTGAGCGAAACTCCTTAAAAAGCCGCCGTGTTCTTTATCCAAAAAGACGTTAACTCACAGCACAAGTCAGCTAACCAAAATCGTGATTACTCACGGCGGCTTTGTCATTCAACAGCGAAGCGTATTGAATGACCGCCGATAGGCGGAAAAAAACTGACGGTACGAAAAAAAGTAACCCTCTGAGAATTTCCCGGAGAGTCTTTGATTAATATTCTTAGATTCAGCCTGAATCATGCCCTTAGTTTTTCGCCGCCTGACGGCGGTTCATTTAAATTGCTGCGCTCTTAAATGAA
>CAMCMW010000320.1 GCA_945876155.1 uncultured Ruminococcus sp.
AATTAGCGGTGCAAACGGAAAAATGGGAAAAAACGTTTACAGCTGCATTACTCAGCGTGATGACTGCGTTGTTTCAGCCGGTATTGATATCAACACAGACAAATATGCTGATTTTGAAATATACAAGTCCGCAAAGGAACTGCCGGAAAAGCCGGACGTTATTATCGACTACTCTCACCCGTCATGCTTAAACAGTCTGCTTGAATACTGCCTTACAACTGGTACTCCGGTAGTTTTAGCAACAACTGGCTACAGCGACGAGCAGATTACTCAGATAAAAAAAGCCGCAGAGCAGATTCCGGTATTTTTCTCATGGAATATGTCACTGGGCATCAATCTGCTGGTTCAGCTTGCCAAAAAGGCTACTGCTATTTTAGGTGACCAGTTTGACATTGAGATAATCGAAAAGCACCACAATCAGAAAATTGATGCACCAAGCGGTACTGCTCTTATGATTGCAAACGCTATCAACGAAACACGCAACAACGAAATGAAGTACGTTTACGACAGGCATTCAAGACGTCAGAAACGTGAACCGGAGGAAATCGGAATACACGCTGTAAGAGGCGGAACTATTGTGGGCGTTCACGAGGTCATGTTCTGCGGTAATGACGAAACAATCACAATTTCACATTCTGCGGCATCAAAGGCGGTTTTCGCAGAGGGTTCTGTAAATGCGGCGGTGTTTATCAAGTCACAGCCGGCTGGTGTTTATGATATGGGGAATATTGTGGAGAGTAAGTAATATATTCTGGTTGATGAAATAAATCGAAATTGCGGATGGATAATATATGCTGAAAAAATATAGATTTGGTTTTGATATTTCGGGCTTAGTAATTTTTCTGATTGTAATGATTCCAAATTTTATTTGGTTTTTTGTTCCTGCACCAAACGATATTCTGAGAAACGAGTCGATAACTACAACCGTTGATACGATAGGCTCAATTTTTCAAGCAATATTTATTGGTTCTCTTTGCATTATCATAAATAAAGAAAGAAGCAAGCTACATTTTTCTCCATTGATTATATTTTCAATTATTTGTATTGTTCTATATTTTGTTGGGTGGATTTTATACTATAATGGCATTACTAATGCACTTGTGATAATATCTTTGACACTTCCGCCTTGTCTTACATTTATCTTTTTTGCACTGGATAGAAATAATATAATAGCAGCTGTTCCTGCTGTCTGTTTTACTATTTGTCATTTGATATATGGAATAGTAAATTTTATATTGTAAATTCTGATTTATTAAAAAACATAAAACGCTGTATTTCAACAAAAAAGCTTGAAATACAGCATTTTTATACCCATTTCCCCATATAACCTCTACTTTTGTAAAATTTATTTTACGCAAATTTTACATTTCAACTCTTTTGGATTTAACATTCATGCCTTAAAATATAACCTGTAATCAAAAAGGTTATAAATTTGGCATACCGCCTGCCGCAAAGGCGGAAAAGGAGAAATATCATGAAAAAGAAGACTTTAGCTTTAATTATGGCAGCGACAATTACAGGCACACTCGCAGTTGGCTGCGGATCTGACTCATTCAGTGCAAAGGAAGATATCACAATCGTTTCAAGAGAAGACGGTTCAGGTACAAGAGGCGCTTTCGTTGAGCTTTTCGGAATTGAGGAAAAGGACGAAAACGGCGAAAAAATCGACAGAACAACAACAGACGCACAGATTACAAACAACACTTCCGTTATGATGACGACTGTTTCAGGCGATATGTACGCAATCGGTTATATATCACTTGGTTCTCTCAACGATACCGTAAAGGCTGTGAAGATTGACGGCGTTGAGCCGACAGTTGACAACGTAAAGAACGACAGCTACAAAATCGCACGTCCTTTCAACATTGCCTACAAGGAAGATTCACTCAGCGACGTTTCAAAGGACTTCATTGACTACATCATGAGCAGCGAGGGTCAGCAGATAGTAACAGACAACGGATATATCAGCATTGACGGTGCTACTCCTTACTCTGGTTCAAAGCCGGAAGGCAAAATAGTTGTTGCAGGTTCATCTTCTGTTTCACCAGTAATGGAAAAGCTGGCAGAAGCTTACATGAAGGTCAACACAGGCGCTGACATTGAAATGCAGACAAGTGACTCCACAACTGGTATGACTTCCGCAGCAGACGGCGTTTGCGATATCGGTATGGCGTCAAGAGAACTGAAAGACAGCGAGCTTGAAACCGGTCTTACTCCGCTGGTAATCGCAATGGACGGTATTGCAGTAATCGTGAACAACGATAACCCGACAACTGATATTTCAAGCGAAGAAGTAAAGTCAATCTATGTCGGTGATACTAAGACATGGGAAACTCTCGCTGAATAAGCCGGAGGGTCTTGTATGAAAAAAAATATTCTCGAAAAAGTCATGAGCGGCGTGTTTCTTGCCGCCGCTTGTGTTTCGATTTTAGCAGTTGCCATGATATGCCTGTTTCTCTTTGCAAACGGTATTCCGGCAATGGGCAAAATCGGATTTCTCAAATTCCTGACCGGTGACGTGTGGCGTCCGTCAAACGACATTTACGGTATTCTCCCCTTTATTCTGGGAAGTCTTTACGTTACTGCCGGAGCGATTATCTTAGGCGTACCAATCGGAATTATGACAGCAGTTTTCATGGCACGTTTCTGTCCCAAAAAGCTGCACAAGATTTTAAAACCTGCTATCGACCTCCTTGCCGGAATCCCGTCAGTTGTTTACGGTTTCTTCGGACTGGTTATGATTGTTCCGATTACCGGAAGTTCAATCATTGCAGCGTCAATAATTCTTGCGATTATGATTCTGCCGTCAGTTATCAGCGTATCAGAAACAGCGCTGAGAGCAGTACCCGAAAGCTATTACGAGGGTGCCCTTGCTCTTGGTGCGACAAAAGAAAGAAGTGTTTTCACGGTAATACTGCCGGCGGCAAGCTCAGGGGTTTTCGCCGGAGTGGTACTGGGTATCGGACGTGCGATTGGTGAAACAATGGCTGTTATGATGGTTGCCGGAAACAATACTGGTATGCCGAAGAGCATTTTCAAGGGCGTTCGTACTCTTACATCAAATATTGCCATTGAAATGGGATACGCCACAGACTTACACCGTGAAGCGCTTATCGCAACAGGTGTTGTACTGTTCGTGTTTATCCTTATCATTAACTTTGCATCATCAATGCTCAAAAGGAGGAGTAATCAG
>CAMCMW010000321.1 GCA_945876155.1 uncultured Ruminococcus sp.
AGGCGGAGCGAACGACTCTTTCTATGAGAAAAACGAGGGCAGAACAAAAGAGGCAATCCTCAGAAAAATTACAAGAGTTCTGCTGATTATATTCTTCGTTCTTACAATTGCTGTTAATGCCGTTATCAAATTTATCGACTAAAAAGCAAAGTACGTCCTGTGATTCCGTTATAAAACCGGATTTCACAGGATTTTTTGTTATTGTGAGGAAAAAACTATGAGTAAGAAAAATGATAAAAATTTTACCAGTGACAAGTATTCAACAGAGAGCTACCGTAATAAGATACTGACTTTTCTTTTAAAATCGGGCAAAAAGCCTCTACCACTCAAAGAACTTGCAGCAAAATGCCGCAGCAGCAAGGGCAACAGCAAAAACTTCAACGACGCTATGAATGAACTTATAATCTCCGGCGAAATCTATGAGCGCAGAAGAGGTTTTGTCAGGACAGAGGTTCTGGGGTACTTCAAAGCGAAAATTCTGAGACTTAACCGTACCTTCGGTTTCATGGAAAAGTGCGACACCCAGGAGGAGATTTTTGTGCCGGGGAAATTCCTGTGCGGTGCAATGCCGGGGGATATCGTACTGGCAAACTATATTGAATCACGCTCCGGCAGTCCGGAGGGTGAGGTTATTGACATTTTACAGCCGGCTGAGGCGAATCTTTCCGGTATTATTATTGAGGACGCAGGTACACAGTTCTTTCTCCCCGATTCAATGTCTAAAACTCCAGTCCGCATTATTCCAGGTGACACAGTTTACAAAACAGGTGACAAGGTACTGGCGCAGATTGCTTTCAGAGGTCGCCGTCACGCTGAACACAAGGCGAAGATAATTTTCAGTTTCGGCAGTGCATTGAGAGCGTCAAGCTGTTCTGAGGCTATTATTGCGGAAAGCGGTGTTGTACCGCAATTTCCGGAAAACGTTCTCCACGAGGCTAAGAAACTTGCTGCTGCCGGAGTGTGGGCGGACGATTACAAGGACAGGCTTGATTTGCGTGACCAGATAATTTTCACCATAGACAGTGCAGAGTCCAAAGACCTTGACGACGCAGTTTCCATAGAGCGCACAGCTGACGGCTACACTCTCGGCGTACACATTGCCGACGTTTCCCACTATGTCAGAGGAAACAGTCCCCTTGATAAGGAGGCACTGGAAAGGGGTACAAGCATTTACTATGCCGACAAGGTTATACCAATGCTGCCGAAGGAGCTTTCAAACGGTATCTGCTCCCTTAACCCGGACGAGGACAGGCTGACATTTTCGGCGATTATGAATCTCACAAAGGACGGTATTATGAAAGATTACAGGTTTGAAAAGTCGGTTATACGTTCGAGGGTAAAGGGTGTGTATTCTGAGATAAACAGTCTGCTGGACAACACCGCTGACGATACCATAAGAGAAAAATATTCCGGTCTGGAAGATACCATAAAGCTCATGGACGAGCTTGCGGACATTCTTATCGCAAACCGCAAAAGGCGTGGCGCACCGGAAATTGAAACCACCGAGAGCAAGCTTGTCATAGAAAACGACATCTGCCAGGGGGTAAAGCCCAGGACGAGGGGCAAAAGCGAAATGATTATCGAGGAGTTCATGCTGACTGCAAATGAGGCGGCGGCAAGGCTTGCAAGAGAAAAGGACATGCCGTTTGTTTACCGTGTACACGAATCGCCCTCACCGGAAAAAATCAGCGATTTAAAGGACGGTTTAAGGCGTCTTAACGTTGAGATACCGTCATTCAGCGAGGCAAAGCCGGTACACTTAGCACAGATACTTGAAAACGCAAAGGACAAGCCGGTATATCCGGTTGTAAACATGATGACACTGCGTTCAATGGCAAAGGCAAAGTACGAGCCTGAGCCAAAGGGACACTTCGGTCTTGCCCTGGAGGACTACGCCCACTTCACTTCACCGATAAGGCGTTACCCCGACCTTGCAATACACAGAATACTTTCGGACATTGTAAAGGGTGCAGACAAGGAGTGGCTTGACAAACGCTATTCCGGATTTGTCCAGAGAGCCTCACAGCGTTCCACTGAAACGGAAATAAGAGCCATGAACATTGAGCGTGACTGCGAGGACTGCTACAAGGCAGAGTATATGCAGCAGCACCTTGGGGAGGTTTTCGAGGGTATTATTTCAAGTGTTACTGAGTTCGGATTTTACGTTGAACTGCCCGACAGTATCGAGGGACTGGTTCATGTAAACAGCCTTCCGGAGGGCAACTATATCTATGACGGATATTACAGCCTTGCGGACGAATACAGCAGTACCGCCTTTACTGTAGGGAACAGGGTACGTGTCATAGCTGCCGGAGCGAATGTGAACAGCGGCAAGATAGATTTTGAAATTGCTGACAGCGAGGAGTAACAGTTGCCGTATTTACCGCATAAAATGGTACTGGTGATTGTCATGAAAAATTTTTGCAGAGATTTTGAATTTTCCACTGCTGTAAATACACTGGCAGCGACGATTGCCGCTAAATTTGATAATGTTGAGGAACTCTCAGCAGTCGCAGCAATTTTTGTACAGATAGGCGATACAATGGAGGCAATTGCCGCTAACAGGATTTTGTGCGAGAACAAGAATAAGAAATCCCAGTGAATTTAAGACTGCCGAAACAGTCAAACCACGCCCGCCGAACGGCGAACCAAAAGTTTCGCCAGCCTTTTCAAAGGCTGCGGGAGTCAACGAGGGCAGAGCCCTCTTGTCGCCCTCCGCAGAGGGCGAAACTCCCCTAAAAGCTGCCGTTCAAAGAATGAAAAAACAGTCAGACTAACGATACAAGTCTGCTAACCAAAATCGTGATTCTTCACGGCGGCTTTGTCATTCAACAGCGAAGCGAATTGAATGACCGCCGACAGGCGGAAAAAACTGACGATACGAATAAAGTAACCCTCTGGGAATTTTCCAGAGGGTCGTTTGTTGATGTTCTTGGATTTTATTTGATTCATGCCTTTAGTTTTTCGCCGCCTTACGGCGGTTCATTTAAATCGCTGTGCTCTTAAATGAATAAAGCCGCCGTGGATAATCACGGTTTTGGTTAGCTGACTTGTGATGTGAGTTGACGTCTTTTTAGATAAATAACACAGCGGCTTTTTTGGAGAGTTTCGCCGTCTGCGGACGGCGACAAGGGGACCGCCGTCCCCTTTGAACCCCTGCAGCCTTTGAAAAGGCTGG
>CAMCMW010000322.1 GCA_945876155.1 uncultured Ruminococcus sp.
CTATCTGACAATTCAGCTTGATTCCGGCGTCAGTCATCTGCCTTAGATATTTTAAAGTTTCTCCGGCAAACCTGTTGTTCATCATTTTGCATCTGAGTTCAGGATTTGTGGTATGAACCGACACATTTATATTGAGTTTCATTTTTATTATCCTGTCAATATCATGCTGTTTCAGATTTGTCAGAGTAACATAATTTCCCTGTAAAAAAGAAAGGCGTGCGTCATCATCTTTGAAGTAAAGGGTTTCACGCATATCCGGCGGCATCTGGTCAATAAAGCAGAAAACGCACTTGTTATGGCAGGACTTTTTATTGTCCATAAGAAAGCTCTCAAACTCAAGTCCCAAATCATCATATTCGCCTTTTCTGACATTCACCTCAAAATTGTCACTGCCACGCTTTAAAACAAGTTTAAGCCTGGATTCAGCCGCATAAAACATATAGTCAAGAACATCGTCAATATTATTGTCATTAATGGAAATAAGACAATCTCCTTTTTGTATATCAAACCTGCTTGCAGGAGAATGTTTTGCAACACCTTTTATCTCAACCATAGCTTTTACCTTTCATTTAAAATAAAAAAGAGAGAAGGACTTGCTCCTCCTCTCCTCCTTGCAGAGCATTACTCAGCATCCATCTTGATAACCTCAACGCCCTTGTAGAATCCGCAATTCTTGCAAACCTTATGTGGAGCTTTTAACTCACCACAATTATCACATCTGCTGAATGCAGGTGCATCAAGCTTCCAAACTGCTGAACGTCTTTTATCACGTCTTGCCTTGGAAGTTTTTCTCTTTGGTACAGCCATTCCGGCACCTCCTTAAAGCTTTCAAGCTCAGTTTTTTTGGCAATTACACTCAGACTCGTTCAAATCACAGCCGCAGACAGGACACAGTCCTGCACAGTCCTCAGAACAAAGCATCTTTGTCGGCAGTGACAAAAGCAAATCCGAAAGAGCAATCTCATTTACATCGACTCTGTCATTTTCAGCAATAATGTATTCATCATTATCCGAATTGACAGTTTTTACAACAATGCGCTTAAACTCAAAGGAATAGTCCCTTTTCAGTTCTTTAAGGCATCTGTCGCAGACGATATTTAATGTAAACTTTACGGAATAATCCAAATGGACAACATCGGCACGATTATAGAAACAGCCGGAAACTGCAACGTCACCATCAAATGAATAGCTGTCATTTTCAGGAAATTCAGAACCGGGAATTGTGTAGTCAAATTCCTGTTTCATTCCGACAGTATTAAATATGCGCCTTAAATTTGCAACCATAATGTTTATTCCCCTTTAAGCATCACAAATTATATTATATACAAAATTGCTGATATTGTCAATAGTTTTTTTATCAGTCAACAAATTTTGTAACGCTTGCAGGCATTTCCTCGTTATCAGCAGAAACTGTGAATACGATCTGTGTATCGTCACCTGTCAGCTTGTCAAGCTTGTCAAGCATAATACCGAATTCGTCAAGGTCAGCACCGCCGATTTTAAGAATTGAATCAACAAAGATTTCCTTGATATCGTAGTTTCCGGCAAGCATACCTGCTATGAAACCGTAGAAAGCGTCATATCCTGAAATATTGAAACGTTCTGCGTCAACAAGTCTTACCTTGTAGCTGATATCGTATGTAAGCTTAGCGCCCTTTTCAACACAGATCAGGTCGCCGTTTGTTGATTTTACTGATTCGTTGATCATGTCAATAAGAATCTTAGTTTTTCCTGTACCCTTCTTACCTGTAATAAGCTTAATCATTTATAAACTCCTTCCGTCATGCGAATGACTTATTTTTGCTGTATATCATAATGCGTTTTCAACAACCTGAAAGTTATTGAGTTTTCATTATTAACCTAATTTTGCCTCAAGCTCTCCCTTGCGGTCTTCATAGCCCGGTTTGCCGAGAAGTGCGAACATATTTGACTTGTAGCTTTCAACGCCCGGCTGGTTAAACGGATTAACGCCCAGAACATAGCCTGAAACTGCACAAGCCTTTTCAAAGAAGTAAATCATGTAACCGAGGTTTTCTTCGTTGATTTCATCAAGTTCCAGAATGATGTTCGGAACTCCGCCCTCTGTGTGAGCCAGTACTGTACCCTCAAAAGCCTTTCTGTTTACTACAGACATATTCTGGTTTGTGAGGAAGTTAAGTCCGTCAAGGTTTTCAGCGTCGTTTTCAAGGAACAGATCCTGCTTTGGCTTCTTGATGTCAACAACTGTTTCAAACATTACTCTTGAACCGTCCTGAATGAACTGTCCCATAGAGTGCAGGTCTGTTGAGAATACAACTGATGCCGGGAAAATACCCTTGTTGTCCTTGCCCTCGCTCTCGCCGAACAGCTGCTTGTACCACTCTGACATCATGCAGAATGCAGGGTCATAAGAAACCATCAGTTCAACTGCCTTGCCCTTGCGGTGGAGAATATTTCTCAGTGCGGCATACTTGTAGCAGTCGTTATTGTCAAAATCAGCCATGAATGCTTCTCTTGCCTGTGCAGCACCCTTCATAAGTGCATCAATGTCACAGCCTGCAACAGCAATCGGGAGAAGACCAACAGCTGTCAGTACTGAGAAACGTCCGCCTACATCATCAGGGATAACAAATGTTTCATAGCCCTCTGTATCTGCAAGGCTCTTGAGAGTTCCCTTTGCCTTGTCAGTTGTGCAGAAGATTCTGTCCTTAGCACCCTCACGGCCGTACTTGTCTTCAACAAGTTTCTTGAAAATTCTGAATGCAAGAGCCGGTTCTGTTGTAGTACCAGACTTTGAAATTACATTTACTGCAATATCTCTGCCCTCGCAGATTGAAAGTACTTCCTGAAGATATGTCGGGTTGATGTTGTTGCCGACATAGTAAATATCAGGAGTATCCTTCTTCATGTTATTATAGAACGGGGATTTGAGCAGTTCGATAGCTGCTCTTGCGCCGAGGTAAGAACCGCCGATACCGATAACGATAAGCACGTCAGCAGTCTTCTTGATTTTTTCAGCGGCAGCCTTGATTCTTGCAAATTCCTCTTTATCATAATCTACAGGCAGATCCAGCCAGCCGAGAAAATCATTTCCCAGACCAGTTCTGTCATGCAGAACCTTTGCAGCTGCCTCGACCTGAGATTTAATACCAGTCATTTCATCTTCATTAACAAATTTTGCAACATACTTGCTGTTA
>CAMCMW010000323.1 GCA_945876155.1 uncultured Ruminococcus sp.
GAACCGCCGTCAGGCGGCGAAAAACTAAAGGTGCAAATCAAGTGAAATCTAAGAATATAAACAAAAGCCCCTCTGAAAATTCTCAGAGGGTTACTTTTTTCGTATCTTTAGTTTTTTTCGCCTATCGGCGGTCATTCAATTCGCTGTCGCTGTTGAATGCCAAAGCCGCCGTGAATAAATGTCTTTTTGCATAGAAATACTTTAGTTGATAGTTTTACTGGTTTTGCTTTCTTTGAGCGGCGGCTTTAGAGAGTTTCGCTCACTGCGGTGAGCGACCAAGGGCTTTGCCCTTTGGAAACCCACAGCCTTTGAAAAGGCTGGCGAAACTTTTATGCGCCGTTCGGCGGGGTTAGGTTGACTGTTTCGACAAGCTGACCCCTTTTAAAGTGTAAAAGCATAGGGCATAAGCTCGGAGAGAATAAGAGTTCTGTCGGAGAGTATTATTCTGAAATCACTGCCGCAGAATTCAGTCATTACCTGTCTGCACGCTCCGCAGGGATAGCATACGGTATCAGCATTTTCCTTTCCTCCCGCAATGGCAATGGCGGTAAACTCTTTTTCGCCCTCTGAAACCGCCTTAAAAAAAGCCGTCCTCTCAGCACAGTTGCAAAGGGAATATGAGGCGTTTTCTATATTGCAGCCGGTAAAGACTCTGCCGTCTGCCGAAAGCAGTGCCGCACCAACTAAAAACCCGGAATAAGGCACATAGGCTGAAAGTCTGGCTTTTGCGGCAATTTCAAAAAGTTCTTTTTCGTTCATAAATATCACCTTTTTTAAAATAAGGGAACTGCTTTAACACAGTCCCCTTTTAAGCTTATACAAGCAGTTTATTTCTCAATGCCGTAGAATCAAAAACATTCACAGCATTATCCGAATTGTAATCTGCATTATCAGCCGCTTTTGAAGTCAGCTTGCCCAGATTCACAAGGTACTTGTTAAGGGCAGTCAGGTCGGCAACGGTAACCTTTCCATCAAGGTTTACGTCACCCTTTAAAGGCTTTGCGTCCTCTGTCGGCTCAGTGTTTTCCGGTGTGGTACCGTCCGGCTCAACGCCGTAAACAAGAACACCGTCGTTATAAACCGTTATCTTATCTGTTATTACCGGGTCTTCAGAATCAAGCAAATCCTGGTTGGAGTAATCGTTTGTTGCGTCCCAGCCATTCTGGTAGTCCGGGAAAACCAGCGCAAGCATTGTTTCACACTGATGTCTGCCCTCGGAGATAGGAAGTGCCGCCTCGCCGTTAGGGTATGCAACTTCAATATAATAGATGTTGTCCTTGTACTGCGTAATGTCGGATATAACCGCCGCACAGTCCTCACCGTACATCAGCGCCTGGTCACGGTCAACTCTCACTGTGATATCGCTCGGACTGAATCCGGCAGCAACAACCTCTGACACGTCGAAATAATAGCGGTACGACATATTGTCAACACGTCTTGCCGGCCATGCGGTATGGTTTGTGAATTTAAGGCTGAGGGAAACTCCGCTTGTGCTTGACTGCTTTATCTGTGCCTCAACAAAAAATTCTGCATCACGCTGTTCCGGTTCGGGGAAATTGGGGTCAGTAGTACCGCCGTATTCCTCTGTCATCTTTGCAAGAAGTCCGGTAAATCCGGCATTGTAGTCGCAGGCAACCTCGTTGTTTATGAAGTTCTGTCTGTCGTCAACGTAGTTTCCGCTTCCGTCCGGACCGCCCACAAGCGCACCGTAAAGTATATGTCTGTTTTCAGTAGGATTTTCAAGGGCGTTGTTCCATGAGCAGTGAGCGGTTCTGTGGTGAGCGTTTACAGGAGCGTTTTCACCGTAACCTACAACAAAGCTCTGATTCAGCGGATTGTCACCAAGGCAGTAATCTATCTGCGTCTTGTAAAAGTTTTCATACGCTGTTGTGTCGCCCAGGTCAAGTGTATCACAGGCAACCGCTGCCACAAATCCAGACGCTGCCGCATATCTCAGACAGCCCCATGTATCAAAATGTGCAAGACCGCCTTCAAGCTTTTTGACACCCGACACAAGATAATCAAGGTGTTTCTTCACACGTCCGATATAGGTTGAATTGCCAGTGTTCTGGGCATAAAGCAGCATACCGCCCTGCATACAGTCGTCCCAGCACATTGACCATGAATATTTAAGCTCGTCTGAGCCTAATTCCTTGCCGAGATTCGGGATATAGCTTGCTGCCTTGTCAAGGTACTCCTGTTTGCCGGTTGCCTTGTAAAGCCAGTTTGCCGCCCAGAAAAGCTCGTCGTAGAAGTGTGAGGAACGGTAAAAGCCTGAGGCGTCGCTGTCCTGATACTCGTCGTCACTCTTTGCAGTATCGGCTATCTTGAAAATGTTTTCAGCGTGTTCAAGGTAGTAGTCTGTTTTGTCAGAGCGTCCCTGCAAAGCGCAGTATCCCGCAGCAAGAGCCGCAGCCATTTCACCGAATGCCGCTGAACACTTTGTTCCGGCATAATAGGGTCTGCCGTCTGTGTTGCCGTTATCTGCCATACCGTAGTCATAAAGCTCAACTGGTCCCCACCACGTATGGTCCTGCTGACCGTTTCCAACCTGGAATACTACTTCGTCCCCTAAATCGCAGGCTGCAAGATAGTCAAGCACAAAGGTCAGGTTGTTTACGTAGTTTTCCATTTCTCCGCACTTTTCAATACCCTCCGGATACTGATAAAGTCCCCACGCTATCATTGAGGCGGAGTACGCCATTGGAAGATTGAATTTTACGTGGTCGCCGGCGTCATACCAGCCCCCTGTGATAAAATCGTCCATTGTGGAGTCGGCACGCCATTCAACACGGTTCCAGTCCGGAAGAGGTCCTGCCTGCTGACACTCGTAGAAATAAAGCGATTTCTGGAGCGCCTCGGCGTAGTTGATATATGGCTCGGACGCCGCAGAAACAGTCAGTGGCACAGCCGAAACTGCAATAACCGCAGATGAAAGTAAAGCTGTTAATTTCTTCAATTGTATTACCCCCTTAAAAATTTTCCTTTCTTTAATTATCACATTTTTCACACGTTTTGTCAATGATTTTTTGTGAAATTATACATCATTTTTTCATGCAGTTTATTTTTAAACTCTCATAAATATTGTGGTTGACTTGTATGTATGAAAAGTGGTATAATAATCAATGAATTGAAATTTATTATAGTAAACGAAAAATTTATTTTTAGTTT
>CAMCMW010000324.1 GCA_945876155.1 uncultured Ruminococcus sp.
CTTGTGGGTACTGGTGGTATCGGTACTACAATTTTCTACGTGACAGGCGGTGTGCTTATGGCGGTTGCTGTGGTACTCCTTATCACTAAGAAACGCATGAACAAATAAGCAATAAAATTTTATGTCTTACGGTGAGAGTAATTCCCATGCAAATCAATGTAGGGGCGACCATTGGTCGCCCGATAAAAAAATCACAGGTTCACGGGCAACCAATGGTCGCCCCTACCAAAGCATATAAAATTGATTTGTGTGGGTAATTCCTCCGCTGAAAGGCATCAGGGAGTGTTCTATGAGAAAAAGGAAAGTGAGTGTTTCAACGGTAATACTTGTAATTGTTTTTCTTGCAGGACTCTCCGTGATGCTTTACCCCATAGTAAGCGACTACTGGAACAGTAAGACCCAGAGCAGGGTAATTGCGGAGTATGACGAACTGCTGGGGAGTATGGACAACGAAACCTACGATTCACTTATGAGGGGTGCGCAGGACTACAATGCAAGGCTCAGTGCGCTTTACAGTCCCCTTGAAAACTACGGCGAAATCGACGGCTACCAACAGGCGCTGGACGTTACCGGTACAGGGATAATGGGGTACGTTACTATTCCAAAAATTGACGTTGAACTGCCCATTTACCACGGCACAGACGACAGCGTTTTAAACAATGCAGCCGGGCATTTGCAGGGTTCAAGTCTGCCTGTCGGGGGAGCGGGTACTCACGCTGTAATTTCAGCCCACAGAGGACTTCCTTCGGCAAAGCTTTTCAGTGACCTTGATGAACTGGAAAAAGGTGACAGGTTCACTGTGACCGTATTAAATGAAGTGTTGACCTACGAGGTGGACAAGATACAGATTATTGAGCCGGACGAGTTTGACAAGCTTGAAATCGAGGACGGACAGGACTACGTTACCCTTATCACCTGCACCCCCTATGGCATCAACACCCACAGACTGCTTGTGAGGGGCAAGAGGGTTGAAACTGACAGTAAACAGTCGGTGAGGGTTTCGGCGGACGCAGTTAAGATTGAACCTGTCATGGTAGCACCCTTTGTGGCGATACCGATACTTGTGATTTTCCTGGCGGCTGCGCTGGGAACTGGTAAGAAGAAAAAGAGTGGTGAGGATAATGAAAAAACTTAGTAAAATTACATCTGTTTTTGCGGTGGTACTGGTCATGCTTTGCTGTGTGAGCGGTGTTGCGTGGGCGGAAAACTCTGATTCACTGACCATAATCTGCCGCAAGGAAGAAGTGATTTTAAGCAATATGGAGTGGAAGATATTTTGCGTTGCAGATGTTGCAAAAGACGGAAGTTATGTTCCGAAAGACGTTTTCGCAGATTATCCTGTGTCACTGGAAGACAAGTCGGTTTCAGCACTGCGTGAGGCAGCCGGGAAGTTTGAGACTTACACAATAAAGGACAATATCACCCCTCTCAGCCAGGGGGCTACGGACGAAAACGGTCGGCTTGTGTTCAGCGGTCTGGAAACCGGGCTTTATCTCGTTGCCGGAGAGCCTGTGAGGGTGGACGATATGGCTTATGTGCCTGTACCCTCACTTATTGAGCTGAACGAGGAGAACAAGGACGGTACAGCGTGGACTTACGACCTTACTGCACTGCCAAAGCTTAAAGTACTGCCGGCTGTAACACTTATCAGGTCAGAGTATACGGTACAGAAACAATGGCTTAACGACAGTGTGGGAGTGAGACCGGAGTCTGTCACAGCGGTGCTTTACAGAAACGGTGTCGAGTTTTCAACGGCACTGCTCAACGAGGAGAACAACTGGCAGTATGTCTGGAAAGACCTTCCCCGGACTGCCGACTGGAAAATTGAGGAAAAGAATGTTCCGGAGGGGTACGCAGTAAGCTATACGGAGAGCGAAGACACCGTGACCATGACCAATACCTGGACGAGAATCACCGCTCAGACTGCAACGGCGGAGAGCTACACACCGGGCAGTAACACCAGCGGAAACAGTACCCCCACAGCGTCGGGAACAACCGGAGAAAAGCTCCCCCAGACTGGTATGTATATGTGGCTTGTTCCGGTGCTGGGGATTGCGGGAACGGTACTGTTGATTACCGGCTGGTTCATCTGTAAAAGGAGCAGAAATGAAAAGTAAAATCGGCATTTCTCTTATGACCGCCGGCTGTCTTTCGGTAGCTGCCGCAGTGTGCCTTGTGGGAATGAATATCAGTTCGGACATAAGCAGTACCAGAAAATCGGCTGAGGTTCTGAGCAGGCTTGAAACGGAAATTCAAAAGAGTACCCAGAGCGCAGTGCCGGAGGAAAACGAAACCGGGGGGAGCGTTAAGACGGTGGCAGTGGGGGACAATACATACACAGGGATTATAAGCATTCCGGCAATCGGCATTGAACTGCCGGTGATTAGCAGCTGGAGCTATGATAACCTTGATGTTGCCCCTTGCGTGTACTACAGTGACACTGAAAAAATGGTGGTTGCGGCACACAATTATGCGGGGCATTTCGGCAGTATCAAAGAACTGATTCCCGGTGATTACATCATTTTTACCGACGCCGGAAACAACGTAAAAATGTATGAGGTGACTGAAACGGAAGTACTGGGCAGTCACGACGTGAACAGCATGATAAGCGGTGACGGCTGGAATCTGACCCTTTTTACCTGTACCCTCAGCGGTACTCAGAGGGTGACTGTGAGAGCAAAAAAAGCTAATTAAATTTAAAAAAATTACCTGTTATATAAAATCTTCTGAATGCCATAATATTAGTGCGGCATTAATTAATTTAAAAGGAGATTTCAATTATGAAAGGCGAATTTACTCAGAAGGGCAAGGAAGCTCTCGAACGTTTTAAGATGGAAGCAGCAAGCGAGGTTGGCGTAAACCTCAAGCAGGGTTACAACGGTGACCTGACTGCAAGAGAGGCTGGTTCTATCGGAGGCCAGATGGTCAAGAAAATGATTGACGCCTACAAGGTTCAGTAATTTCTGATATGATAAGCGGTGTTGCATTGCAATGCCGCTTTTGTTTAGTCGGTGACCCGACAGGACATTTCGTTGTTAGTTTTGTGGTATCGTTTTGTTTACGGCACGACCGCCCGGTGACCCGGGAGGACAAATCGTTGTTAGTTTTGTGGTATCGTTTTGTTTGAGGCACGACCGGCAGCCGGACGGAAAATTTTGTAGTGGAGAG
>CAMCMW010000325.1 GCA_945876155.1 uncultured Ruminococcus sp.
GACGGCAAAATGCAGTCCTTCAACAGCCACTTTATGATGATGGCGACAGGGGGTATCGGACGAGTTTATGAGTACACCACAAACTCCGCAATTGCAACAGGTGACGGTATCACCTTCGCCTATGAAATGGGCGCAGACATAAAGAATCTCAGCCTTGTGCAGTTCCACCCCACAGCTTTCAACAACAGGCATACAAGGGAATGTTTCCTTATTTCCGAAGCGGTCAGGGGAGAGGGCGCTTATCTGCTCAATAAAGACGGCGAACGTTTTATGCACAATTATGATGACAGACTGGAGCTTGCGCCGAGAGATGTGGTATCACACGCAATAATCCTTGAAAGCCGCAAGCTGGGTTCAACAGACTTCTACCTTGATATTTCAAGAAAAGACCCTGAGTTCCTCAAAAACCGTTTCCCGATGATTTACCAGAATCTGCTCAAACAGGGCTACGACCTTACAAAGGACAGAGTACCTGTTTTCCCGTGCCAGCACTACCTTATGGGCGGTATCAATGTTGACAGCTTTGCAAGGACTGGTATTGAGAACCTCTACGCTGCCGGAGAATGTTCACACACAGGAGTACACGGCAACAACAGGCTTGCAAGTAATTCTCTTCTGGAGGCACTGGTATTCTCACGCCGTGCGGCAGAGGATATCACCGAAAAGAGAAACAGCGTACCGGAGGGCTTTGACGACTACACCTTTGAAGAGAGAACCGACGCTGTGCCGATTCCACACGGTTTCAGAACGGAGATACGCCACATCATGCAGAGCAGTTACTTTGTAATTCCGGACAAGAAAGCGGCTGTGGAGGGCTTTGAGAGAGTAAAGGAGATAAAGAGGGAGCTTACCACCGGCAACTATATTGTAAATCCGGACTACATCGAGGCAAAGTCCCTTGCAACTGTTGCGTACCTTATTTTAAAAGAAGTAATTTAGGAGAATGACCATGCTTAACCAGTTTTATATTGACAATATTATTAATACGGCGCTTGCTGAAGACATAAACTATATTGATGTCACAACCGACAATCTAATTCCCGATGACCACACCAGCGAGGCGTATTTTATCGCCAAGGACAGCGGTGTGCTGTGCGGAATCGACGTTGCCGCAAGAGTTTTCGACCTTGCAGGCGGAAATGTTGAAAAGGAGATACTGCTCCGTGACGGTGCTGAGGTGAAAAAGGGAGATTACATTGCCTTTTTCAGAGGCAGTACAAAAACACTCCTCAAAGGCGAACGTACTGCACTGAACCTTATCCAGCATATGTCAGGTATTGCCACTGCTACAAACAAGTGCGTAAAGCTTGTTGAGGGAACAAGGGCGAGTATTGCTGATACAAGAAAAACCCTCCCCGGACTTCGTGCGCTGCAGAAGTACGCTGTTACAGTAGGCGGCGGCAAAAACCACAGATTTAACCTGTCAGACGGTGCAATGCTCAAAGATAATCACATTGACGCTTACGGTTCAATAACAGGTGCTGTTACTGCTCTGAGGAAAAAGGCAGGACATATGCTTAAAATCGAGGTTGAGGTAAGAAACCTTGAAGAGCTGGAAGAGGCACTGGCAAACAAGTGCGAAGTAATAATGCTTGACAACATGACTGACGAGGAAATGAAAAAGGCTGTCGAGATAACAGACGGCAGAGCGTTGCTTGAAGCGTCGGGCAACGTTACCCTTGAAAATATCAGACAGAAAGCACTGACAGGAGTTGACATTATTTCTCTGGGTGCGCTGACCCATTCGGTACAGTGCTTTGACATTTCAATGAGAATAAAATAATTTGTTAAGGCGGACAATATTAAAACAGGAGGACGGCAGGCATAACTTGCCGTAAAAGACGATATGCACAAGAAGTTTTCCTTTAAAAACAACCGGCTTGCTAAAACCATAGTTTTCAGCGGAGCGGTACTGATAGTTGTAGCCTTTGTGATTTTGCGGTACGATGGATTTCTTGCCGCAGTTTCAAAAGTTCTTAATATATTCCGTCCAATTATAATCGGAGGGGTAATTGCCTTTGCGCTGAACAGACCGGTAAATTTCTTTCACGCAAAATACCGTGCGCTGTTTTTCGGAATAAAGCAGAAAGTGAGTGCAAAGCGAAAAAAGCATACTCCCAAAAAGAATCTGAAAAGCTCCGGACGTGCGGCGTTTATATGCTCCTGCGTCACCACCTATCTTATGATGATTGCGGTTATAACGGGCATCATCTGCTTTATTGTTCCGCAGATTTCTGACAGCGTTACTCTTTTCAGTGCAAACTTTAACAGCTATGCAGACAATCTGGTAAACTTTGTCGAATCCAACAGGTTCAGGATAGATTATTTCGTTGACAAGGTTGATATTAACGAGGTTATGGAAAAAGTCCGGGAAAAGCTTATGGAACTGCCGGAGTATATACCCACAATTCTCTCCAAGACCGTTGATATTACGGGGGGAATCATAGGCGGTGTAGTTGACCTGTTTATCGGTCTTGTATTTTCCGTTTATATACTTATGGATAAGCAGAATCTTAAAAGGTACGCAAAGGTTCTCACAAAGTCACTGCTCAAAACAAATTACAGCCGTTTTGAGAGAATCATAAAGCTTTCCTACGACGCATTTTCCAATTTCATCAGCGGACAGCTTATTGAGGCAGTTATTCTCGGGGTACTGTGTTTTGTGGGCATGAAGATTTTCCGCTTTGACTATGCACCGCTTATAAGCGTTATTATCGGTATAACCAACATGATACCAATCGTCGGACCGATACTGGGAACAATTCCGGGTGCGCTGATACTTCTTATGGTAAATCCTATCAAGGCGGTATGGTTTGTAGTGTTCATCATCATCATTCAGCAGATTGACTCAAACCTGATTTATCCGAAGGTGGTAGGAAATTCAATTGGTCTGCCTGGACTGTGGGTGCTGTTTGCCATTACGGTGGGCGGAGGACTCTGGGGTATTCTGGGAATGATTGTGGGAGTACCGCTGGTTTCAGTGCTTTACGCTGTTATGATTGAAAAGGTTCACCGTGAGGAGAGCAGGGAGAAGCTGACAAAAGGCGAGGTATAGCCACCCAAAGGAGAAACAGTGGTTTTACAGTTCACTAACCCCGCCGAACGGCGCATAAAAGTTTCGCCAGCCTTTTCAAAGGCTGTGGGGGTCAACGGGGGCAAAGCCC
>CAMCMW010000326.1 GCA_945876155.1 uncultured Ruminococcus sp.
CAGTGCCGGGGATAAAAATCACCCTGAGGTTCAGGGCATCGTTGGTCATTGTGACGAAAATTGTCTTGTTTTTAAGGACGAAAGTGAGCTAAAAGACTTTTTTGAAAAAAAATATAAAAATTTAGAAAAAAAGCTTGCAATTGTTGCGCAAACGACGTATAATATATTAGTATGGGGAGAGTGTCTGAAAGCTATTCCCGAGGATAAAGAAAATATCCTCGTTTTCGACACGATCTGCAATGCAACCTCACAGAGACAGTCTGATGCTGCTTTGCTCTCTGAAGAGGCTGACGTTATGATTGTTGTGGGCGGAAGGAACAGTTCAAACACCATAAAGCTATTCAATGTTTGCTCTGAACACTGCCGTTCCTATCATATAGAAAATGCGGACGAGCTTTACACACTGAACCTGAAAAATGCTGATAAAATAGGCATTACTGCCGGGGCATCCACACCGGCTTATATAATTAAGGAGGTACAAAATACCATGGCTGAAATTTTAGAGGACATTAATTTTGAGGAGGCGCTGGAGCAGTCCTTCAAGAAAGTACATACAGGAGAGCGTGTTAAAGGCTATATTGCCGCACTTAACAATAGTGAAGCAATCGTAGATATCGGAACAAAGCATACCGGTTATGTTCCGCTTTCTGAACTGACTGACGACCCTTCAAAGAAACCGTCTGACGTTGTAAGCGTAGGCGAAGAAGTTGACCTTATCGTAACAAAGATCAATGACCAGGACGGCATTGTTATGCTTTCAAAGAAAAAGGTTGACGAACTTGTTGGTTTTGACAACATCACAAAGGCAAAGGACGAGAAAAAGGTACTTGAGGGTATTGTTCAGAACGTTGTCAAGGGCGGTGTACTCGTTTCTGTTGACGGCGTAAAGGTGTTCGTTCCTGCATCACAGACAGGCGTTCCGCGTGACAAGAGCCTTGATGAGCTGCTCAAGAAGAAGGTTGAGCTTAAGATTATTGAGGTAAATGAGGCACGCCGCAGAGCAGTTGGTTCAATCAAGGAAGTTACAAAGGCACAGAAGGAAGCTGCAAAGGCTGCATTCTGGGAAACAGCTGAAATCGGCAAGGTTTACAAGGGCGAAGTCAAGTCACTTACAAACTACGGCGCATTCGTTGATCTTGGCGGCATTGACGGAATGGTTCACATTTCTGAACTTTCATGGAGCAGAATCAAGCACCCGAGCCAGGTTGTAAATGTTGGTGACGTTCTTGAAGTTTACATCAAGGATCTCGACAAGGAAGCTGGCAGAATTTCTCTCGGATTCAAGAAGGCTGAGGACAATCCTTGGGTTAAGTTTGAAAACAACTACAAGGTAGGCGATGTTGTTAAGGCTAAGGTTGTTTCAATCACACCTTTCGGCGCATTCGCTCAGATTATCGAGGGCGTTGACGGTCTTATCCACATTTCTCAGATTGCTGACCAGAGAGTTGAAAACGTTGCTGACGTACTCAAGGTTGGTCAGGAAGTTGAGGCTAAAATCACTGAAGTTGATATCGAAAAGAAGAGAATCAGCATTTCAATGAGAGCTCTGCTTGAACCTGAAAAGGCAGAAGATGCAGAGGACGCTGAATAATTTTCAGTTAAAATCAGAATAAATTCAGGGCGGGTTGTAAAACTCGCCTTAATTTATATAATATGGGGGCAGAATAAATGAGAAAGAGAGCAGCATTACTGGTTTTGTCGGCACTTGTGCTGATGAGCGGCTGTGAAAAAATAGATGACGCAAAAGAAAAAAATACTGCGGTGGAGGATATGGTTTCCCAGTCGGCTGAAATATGTCAGACTGAAAACGAAACGTCTGCTGCTGAAACAGAGGCAGCTGTGGAGACGGAAGAACAGTCTTCGGAAGTACCGGAACAGTCCCGGGAAATATCGGAAGAGGTTTACGAAAATGTTCTCGATAACGTTGTGTTTGTCGGGGATTCGGTGACTTCCGGTTTCAGCTGCTATCAGAAGGTTGACATGAACAAGGTTTTCGCAACGCCATGCGTTGGACCGTCAAATATAAGGGATTATTCCTTTGAGTACAGCGGAGAAGAATATGCGGCGCTTACAATATTAAACTTTGAACAGCCGGAATATGTAGTTATCTCCATGGGACTTAACGACATAAACACATACTCTCCGGAGAATTTTTCAGAGCTTTACATGGATTTTGTTGAGGACGCAATGACTGTCTGTGAGGACTCACAGTTTTACATCTTTTCCGTAACGCCCGTTGCGGAAGAATGTGAAAACATTTCAAACGATACCATTGACGGTGTAAATGCACAGCTTGAAAAAACAGTTTCGGAATACGGCAGTGACAGACTGCATTATGTGGACTGCAATACTGTACTCAAAAATGAAAACGGCTGTCTGGACAGCGATTATTCCGGCGGGGACGGAGTACATCTGAGCAGCGGTGCTTATGATGTAATGCTTGACAGGCTTGTTGGCAGTATTTCCGGAGAATAATCGGGGAAATAATGCGTAAAATATACGGTAAATAAACCTGCGGGGAGGTACTGATTTTGACTGACGGAAGAAATCTTTCAATGCTCATGGATTTCTATGAGCTGACTATGAGCAACGGATACTTAAAAAACGGTCTGGGGGACACTATTGTTTATTTTGATATGTTTTTCAGACGTGTTCCGGAAAACGGTGGTTTTGCAATTTTTGCCGGACTGGAACAGGTAATCTCATATATCGAGGCACTGAAATTTTCCGAAGAGGACATTGATTTTCTCAGAGCAAAGGGGATTTTCTGCGAGGAATTTCTTGACTATCTGCGTGATTTTAAGTTTACCTGCGACGTGTGGGCAGTACCGGAGGGAACTCCTGTTTTCCCCAATGAGCCGCTTGTTACTGTGAGAGGACCGGTCATTCAGGCACAGCTTATTGAAACTATGCTGCTGCTTATTTTAAATCACCAGAGCCTTATTGCAACAAAGGCAAGCAGAATAGTCAGAGCCGCACAGGGACGACCGGTCATGGAGTTCGGTTCGAGGAGAGCGCAGGGTGCAGACGGTGCGGTTTACGGTGCAAGGGCGGCTTATATCGGCGGCTGTGCAGGAACGGCTTGCACTATATCCGACAGGGATTTTTCCGTTCCGGCACTGGGTACTATGGCGCACAGCTGGGTACAGCTT
>CAMCMW010000327.1 GCA_945876155.1 uncultured Ruminococcus sp.
TCCTGTAGTTACAACAACAGTTACAACAACAGCTCCAGATCCAAACAAACTTATTCCAGGTGATGTTAATCTGGACAAAACTGTAACAGTTGCCGATGTAGTCCTGATGCAGAAGTATTTCGTAAAATCTGAAAAATTCAGTTTCGTACAGCTTACTGTTGCTGATTTCAATGAAGACAGTACTGTAAACATATTTGATGTTATGGCACTGAAGAGATTCCTGCTTAACAACAATTAAATACCTTTCATAATAATTACGTTGATTGCGTGATTTCGGGGATTTTTATTTACAAAATATCCGGACACATTGCTGTATCCGGATATATCATAAATCTTAAAATTATCTAAAAGTTTTTCTTTAACAAGAAGGGAATCGCCAAAGTTTTTATATCACAGCAAGCCCATTTCTTCCCAATGATATTTTAATGCGTTGTTGAGGTGTGAAACCATTTCTTCATCGCTTGAGCCGGAATAATCCATTCCTGTTGCCTTAATTTCGCCTTTGCTTGCCATATGTCGATCTCCTTCAACCCAATCAGTCAAATACAATTTATGCCAATTACCTGTGCGTCCCGAACTCGGATTTCCAAGAATTGCATTTACCGCATTCTGACTGTCACTGGAACTTTCTACATTTAATGCAAAAGAAACACTTTCTCCATTCCCCGGTTCATCTCCAGCTGTCCTGATATCACCATCAATTTCTGTGAATCTGACATTTTCCCGGTTTTCAAATTTGTCTACCCCCATTAAAAAATTATCAAATATTTCTTTTTCCAAAGCAGTGAGCGAATCAATCGGATTTGGTTCTGTCGGAGGTTCTGTCGGTGCCTCTGTTGGAGCAGCGGTTTCTGCTGCGCTGCTTTGTGCGGTATTGTTATTTGTACTATTGGTACTACTGTCTGAACCACAGCCGGTATATGACAAACAGGTCACAACTGCGGCAGTACAAATTAATATCTTCTTAAAGTTCATTGTTTTTCCCCTTTTCACATAATTTTTTCATGCAGCGCAAATGTATATCCATACTGACAAAATATATAATTTATCTTCAGAGTTTTGCACTTTTTTCCATTGTACTACAAAAAAAAAAAAAAAACGGTGATAATTGTGTGAAAGTTATGTGAAATTTTCCGTTGTTTCCTCACAATACCTGCATATTAAGCCGCAAATATGTTGTTAACCGTATTACAGTATGATTATTTATTTTAACAATCCTGCAAATGTTTTTTTCATAAATTTGCTTTATCACATTACAAAATTAACATGATATCGAATTTTAACAAATAATCAGCAAAACAATTGTACTATATTGAGATTTTTATTACTTTTATATAAAAACTATTGACAATATGTGAACAAAATGTTAAGATATATACATAATCACTGAAATTTCGACAAAATCAGACATTTTGGGGATATACACATAACATGAAGGGCGGATTTTACAAAAAATCCGAGGCATTAAAAGCCGGAAAGGATCTGATGACAAATGAAAAGAAAAATGCTGATTACAGGTACCAACACAGCTCTTGTAAAAGACTTTATACAGCATACAGACTCATATTTTACAGGGATAAGTACAACAGACTGCTGGATTGATATTCAGAAACATTTTGAGATTTTTAAACCCGACGGATTTCTTCTGCTGCCAGAGTCGGCAAAAGACGATATGGTCAGTCTGATAAACAAGCTCAAATCCAATCACTGCTACAATAAAGAACCTATTTTCATCTGCGCTCAGGCTGACGTGTGCGCTGAAATACAGAGAAGCAATCCAAGACTTGTAAATCTTATGCTCAAGCGTCCGGTTTCAGCAGATAACCTTTCGCTGAGAATTATCAAGTATTACGATATGGAGGAGAAGAAACGCCTGGAAGAAGAAAAGGCAAAACAGATAGATTTTGAAGAACCGGATATACTTTCAGAAAGCAATGACACCACTCCTAAAAAGCACGTCCTCATTGTTGACGATGACAGAAGTATCCTCAAAATGCTCAAAGCGGCAATGGAAAACGAATATGAGGTCACAACTATCGTAAACGGCGTTTTAGTACCGAAATTTATGCAGACCCACAAGGTTGACCTTATTATCCTTGATTACGAAATGCCTGTGGAGACAGGAGCAGATGTCCTTAGAAAAATCAGAGCGAACAGAGAGTATGACGATATTCCGGTATGTTTCCTGACAGGAGTTGCTGAAAAGAGCAAGATTCAGGAGATTCTCATGCTCCGTCCCGACGGCTATCTTTTAAAGCCGGTCAACATGGACGCTCTGCTTGCAACAGTAAGCAATCTGACAATGTAGACAGGAGGTTTTCAATATGATTAATGATGAGTTATATCTGACCGACCTGATAAGCGTTGAAACACTTCAGAAATTACAGGATTCCTTCTCAAACATGACAGGCATGGCTGCTCTGACCGCAGACAAAACCGGATTTGCAGTTACAAAGGGGTCTAATTTCACTGATTTCTGCACAAATTATACAAGAAAATCTGCTGTCGGAAACAAACGCTGCATGGGTTGTGACAAAGCCGGTGCAGAACTGACTATGAGGTCCGGAAAGGCTTGTACCTATTATTGTCATGCCGGACTTGTGGATTATGCCGCACCTATTATTGTAAACGGAAAAATGATCGGCAGCTTTATCGGCGGACAGGTTCTTCCGGAAAAACCCAATTATGACAGATTCCGTGAAACAGCCCTTGAACTGGGTATTGACCCGGACGATTACGTTGAAGCGGTAAAAAAGGTACCCATTATTGACAAATCAATCATTGACAAATCTGCTCAGTATCTGTCAGACATGGCAAGCACACTGTCTTTCGTTGCATATCAGTCATACGAGCTGAAACAAAGAAACGCTGAAATTGCCAAAGCATCGTCCATGAAAAGTGACTTTCTTGCAAACATGAGCCATGAAATCAGAACACCTATGAATGCAGTAATCGGACTCGTTGACCTTGCACTTCGTGAGGAAATGTCATCAGCTGCCAAAGATTATATGCGCCAGATAAAAGCCTCCGCTAAAAATCTGCTGGTAATTATAAATGATATTCTTGATTTTTCAAAAATCGAGTCAGGAAAATTTGATATTATCAGTACTGCCTATGAGCCTCTTTCCGTTGTAAACGACCTTGCCTCAATT
>CAMCMW010000328.1 GCA_945876155.1 uncultured Ruminococcus sp.
ATTTAAGAGCGCAGCGATTTAAATGAACCGCCGTCAGGCGGCGAAAAACTGACGGTACAAATTAAGTAAAATCTAAGAACATAAGCAAACGACCCTCTGGAAATTTCTCAGAGGGTTACTTTTATTCGTATCGTTAGTTTTTCCGCCTATCGGCGGTCATTCAATACGCTGTCGCTGTTGAATGACAAAGCCGCCGTGAAAAATCACGATTTTGGTTAGCTGACTTGTTACGTTAATGTGACTGGTTTTGCGTTCTTTGAGCGGCGGCTTTTAAGGAGTTTCGCTCACTGCGGTGAGCGACAGGGGGACCGCCGTCCCCCTTGACCCCCTGCAGCCTTTGAAAAGGCTGGCGAAACTTTTAGATTTGGAGCGGCAGCTTTGGACGTGTCCGGTGGCTTTGGTGCGTGCGCCGAACAAACTTTTCCGTTTACAAATGCACAGTTTTGTGATAAAATTAAAGTGAAAAATTGTACGAAAAATGACGGGAGATGATGCTATGAAACGTAAAACTGCCGTACTCGCCGCCGCTGTGCTGACTGTCGGTTCTGTGTCACCCATTGATGTTTCAGCACAGGACAGTCCGGCTGTATGTATAAACGCCGGTTACGGTGCAGAGTGCGAAACAGCAGAAATTGAACTGAATATAAAAAACAACACAGGAATGTCCGCCTTTTCCATTGAGGTGAACTACGACCCCCGGGTACTGTATTTCCTTGATGCCCAGCAGGGTGACGCCCTTGACGGCGGAACGTTCTACTGCAACAGTGATTACTCGGACAATGCGGTAAGGCTTGTCTGGTCGGACAGCAGAAACCAGACCGCTGACGGAACAGCCGCTGTCCTGAAATTCAGACCGGCTTTCGGTTCGGCGGAAACTGATACCCCGGTGACTATCGGATATTCGCTTATTGCTGATGATTTGTCCGAGGCGGAGTTTGAAAAGTCCGACGGTAAACTTAAAATTGCCGGGGAAATAAACAGGGGAGATGTCAACGATGACGGCACTGTGTGCGTTTCGGACGTGGTTGCGCTGAATATGTATATCCTTGACGGAGACGAGGACGCTATTTCCTATACCTGCCAGGCAAACGCTGAGGTGACAGGTGACAAGGCTGTGACATCTGCTGACAGTGCAATGCTTATGAACTATGTCTGTATGATAATAAAGGAGTTGTAAATGAAAGCCGGAAAAATTTGTATCAGAGCAGTGTCCTTTCTGCTTACTGCGGCAATGCTCCTGCCGATTTGCTGTGTCAAGGCCGGGAGTACCATGAAAGCAGGTCAGGACTGCATTGACCTTATCAAAGAGGCTGAGGGGTTCAGCCAGTATAAGTACTGGGATTACAGCCAGTGGACTATCGGCTACGGAACAGGCGTGGGGGCTGACGAGTACCCCGACGGCATTACCGAAAAGGAGGCAGAACAGCTTCTGAAAGATGCTATCGGTACATACGAGGACTATGTTAATAAATTTGCCGATAAGTATGACATAAAGCTGAAACAGAACCAGTTTGACGCTCTGGTGTCTCTCTCCTACAATATGGGTAATATCTGGAGCGTTTATGACGATTTTGATTTGAAAAACTATCTCATTGACGGTTCTGAAAAACACAGCTTTCTTGAAATCGCAAAGGGATTCGGTGAATGGAGAAAAGCCGGAGGAAGTGTTCTGCAGGGACTTGTAAACCGCCGTGAGGAGGAAACAAAGCTTTTTCTCTCCGACAGAACTGACAGTGATTCTGAGATATGGAGAGTCAACACGGAAAGCGGTATAAATCTCAGGGAGGACGCCGGAACGTCTTCTGAGAAAACTGGTTTTCTGATGTACAATACCATATATGAAGTGACCGAAAAGAAAATGTGCGACGGCAGTTTGTGGGGCAAGACTTACGCCGACGGCAAAGAGCAGTGGTGCGTGCTGGACTTTTCAAAGTATATGGTGGGCGGACCTATCGACTACGAGGGCGGCAGTGAAAGTACCGGAAAATCGGAAAAATGGCGCATAACCTCTCAAAACGGTGTAAATCTCCGTGAAGGACCGGGTCTTGGCTACGATTCCCTTGCGGTTCTGGACTACAAAACTGAATTCAGCGTTACAAACACAGTCGAGGCGGACGAGCATATATGGGGCAAGACAAAGTGCAACAACAAGGACGGCTGGGTGGCGCTGACCTATGCTGAAAGAGTGAGCGACCAGGAATTTGAGGCGGCTGTGCTGACGGGCATTTATATCAAGTCTGAGCCGGACAAGACTAAGTACAACGAGGGTGATATGCTGTCCCTGGAGGGTATCGAGGTCATGGCGAAATACAGTGACGGTACTGAAAAAACGGTCACCGACTTCACTGTTGACGGTTATCAGCCTACCGCCGGAGAGTATGACATTGTAGTCACATACATGGAGAAAACTGCCAAATTCAAGGTTACAGTTTCGAGGAAACAGCTGAAAAAAATCGAGATAACAACTCCCCCGACCAAAACTGTCTACAAACAGGGGGAGGAGCTGGATACCACAGGCATGGTGGTTGAGGCGGTCTATGACAACGACAGCCGTGAGGAGATAACTGATTATTCAGTAGGGGAGCTGGACGCAACAGCCGGTACTAAAACGATTCAGGTCGAATATAAAAGCTTTAAGGCGTATTTTGTTGTGGAAGTGACCGAAAAACAGATGACAAAGCTTGCCATAACAAAACTGCCCGACAAAACCGAATACGTTTTAGGACAGCAGCTTGACCTTACCGGAATGATTGTGTACGCTTACTTCGACAACGGCAGCAAAAACCAGGTGACTGCATACTCCTTTGACGGCTATAATCCGCAAATTGAGGGGGTTCAGACCATAACCATAGCCTATAACGGATTCCACCAGAGCTTTGAAGTCACAGTCAGCGAGCCGGATATGTACGAGCTGCCCGGTGACGTGAATGACGACGGCGTGAGGGATATTTTCGACCTTGTTCTGCTCAACAGATTTATCAACGAGGGCAGAGGGGAGTTCCCGTCGGACAGAGTGTACCTTGCCGATATAAACGGCGACGGTCTTTACAACCAGAAGGATATTGACGCACTCAGCAGAATAGTTTCAGAACAATAAGGAGAATAGCTATGCTTGAAGGACTGCTTGAAAGGAAAACCTGTGCCACCTG
>CAMCMW010000329.1 GCA_945876155.1 uncultured Ruminococcus sp.
GACATGGTGAAGTATCTGAATATGCTGGGATTCTCAGTTGAGGACGGCAAGGTGGTTTCACCAAGTTTCAGAATCGACATTGAGTACAAGGCTGATATTGCGGAGGAAGTCGCAAGAATTTACGGCTACAACAATATCCCGTCATCTGCGTTCAGAGGTGTTGCAGAAGCTGAGTACACTCCGGAACAGAAGTTTAAGAGAAAAGTCCAGAACAACATTGCGGCACTGGGCTGCTACGAAATTGCCACATTCTCTTTTGTTTCACCAAAGCACTTTGACAAGATAAGACTTGCTGAAGACAGTCCGCTGAGAAACGTTGAGAGAATCACCAATCCTCTCGGCGAGGACACAAGTGTTATGAGGACTACGACAATACCGTCCATGCTTGAAATCCTCTCACGCAACTACAACAACAGAAACGAAACCGCAAAGCTTTTTGAGATAAGCAAGGAGTATCTCCCCACAACTCCCGACAAGCTCCCTCTTGAACCGGACAGACTGACTATCGGTATGTACGGCGGAAACGTTGATTTCTACGAGCTGAAAGGCGTTGTTGACACACTGCTCAGTTCTGTGGGCGTTAAGGACTGCGAGTACGTAAGAGCCTCCGATTCTGACGCATTCGGTGAAGTATCTGCGTTCCACCCGGGCAGAAGTGCGGTCATTCTCAAAGACGGCAAAGCAGTGGGCATATTGGGCGAGATTCACCCGGAAACTGCCGCAAACTACGAAATCGGCGTAAAGACCTATGTTGCAAAGCTGAACATTCCGGAAATGTTTGAGCTGGCTGAAACTGAGATTTCCTACAAGCCGCTGCCTAAGTTCCCGGCAACTACAAGAGATTTAAGCCTTATCTGTGACGATGCTCTCCCTGCCGGAGATATCGAAAAGACTATTAAAAAAGCTGCCGGAAAGCTGCTTGAAAAGGTAACACTTTTCGACGTGTACAAGGGCAAGCAGATTGCCGAGGGTAAAAAGAGTATTTCCTACTCAATCAGTATGCGTTCTCATGATGGTACACTTACCGACGAACAGGCTGATTCAGTTATGAAAAAGGTTCTCAAGGCACTTGAAAATATCGGTGCAGAACTCAGAATGTAAGATATAAAATTGACCTGTACTCCTTTTTTGGGTACAGGTTTTCTTTTTATTCGCCTCTTGCATTGGAAACAATCTCCCCAATCTCATCACGCATATCAAAAGCGGACTTTGCAAGGTGAAGATTCCTCAGGTACTTTTCCGACTTTTCGCTGTCAGTCAGATTGGCAAAATAGTCCTTTTGAGTTAAAATGTCACAGAGATACCTTGCGGAAAGCTCCCCAGCCACCGCAATAATACCCAGCACCGCCTCCTGTGTGCCCAATCCGCTGTACTGGCTGAAATATCCCTCAGCAAAGCATTCAATGAGTTTCAGGTCAGGCTCAGAGTTTTCGGTAACACACGCCGACCTTACACCGTCCCCGAAGTCAAAAGCAGCATAACCCGGCATAACGGTGTCGTAGTCAATGAGGGTTTCGGGCAGATGTGTTTCGGGACTTATCAGCACATTCCCCCATTTTACGTCGTTGTGTACAAGCCGTACAGCAGAAAGACAGTTTTTATGACCGACAAAGTAATCAAGCAGACTGCTGAAAATATCCTGTGCCTCACCGTCGCAGTGCAGAACAGCCGTGATGTTCTTTTCAATGCTGTGGAAATCCGGGATAGTGGTGTAAAGACCGGAAATGTCCGCAGATTCAGTGTACCTGTGAAACTCCCCCAGCAGACCGCCGAATGCCCTGACTGATTTGCAGTCGGGAGGCAGACTGACGCTTTCAATATAGCGGTAAACACGCCAGAAACCGTCGTCTGAGAGGTAATTTTTGTTTCCTGATTTAAGGTACTCCGGAAATTTCCGGCTGTTGTACTTTCCCTCAGACTGCAAACCCTGTTTAAAAAGCCGCTGTGCCATTTCAATGTTGTGCATCACCTTTTCCGGCTCACTGAAAACATCTGTATTGATTTTCTGAAGAATAAAAATACCATCATCTGAATAGATTTTATATGTAGCGTTTATATGACCCTCTCTTATGCGCTCACAGCGTATCACAGGGGCAGTTATTCCAAATTTTGTAAGAACAGCGGATAGATTTTTCATAATTGTTCCTTTCAAAATGTTATGAATTGGTTCTGATATAATCATAACAGATAAAAAATATTATTTCAATAGTTGCAGAAAAATTAAATGAGTGATATAATAAGTATGGGGTACAAAAAACAGAAAGGTGAAGATGTTTATGTCATATTTTGAGAAAATCGGAAACACTATTTCCTCTAAAACCAGAGAGCTTTCACAGAAGGCAAAGGCTTTTTCAGAAACAAGCTCACTCAATAATATCATCAAAGCTGAACAGCAGAAAATTGATATCAACTACAAAATGATGGGTAAGCTTTATTTTGAAAAGTACGGAAACTTTCCGGCAGAGGAATTTTCGGAATCAGTCAATGCAGTCAAGGCGTCCCTAAAAAAAATCTCCCAGACACAGGAGCAGATTGACAAGATACGCAAAAGAAACTGCTGTCCGGAATGCGGTGCGCCGTTTAAGTCAGACGCTGTTTTCTGTTCAAAATGCGGTGCAAAGGTAAAGGAAGAAAAGCCTCAGCCTCAGGCAGTAAAATGCCCGAACTGCGGAAACAGACTTGATGAGGGTGCGCTTTTCTGTGACAGCTGCGGTACAAAAATCGATGCAGAGATTCCCCTTCCTGAAATGCCGGAAGAAGCCGGAATTGTTGAATCAGTAACTGTTCAGCCGGAAGAAATCCAGCCTGTACAGGAAGAATATGAAACTGTTGAACCTGTAACTGTTCAGCCGGTTCCGGAAGAATCTGAAACTGTTGAAACAGTCAGCACTCAGCCGGTACAGTCAGAGGAGCAAAGCCTGGTTAAAAAGTGTCCGTCATGCGGTGAGGTATCAGATGACCCGCAGGCACTTTTCTGCAACAACTGCGGAGCAAAGTTATAATCTTTTTACAAAATCCGCTAATAAAATTAACATTTCCTTATTGAAATTTTAATTCATTTATGCTATAATAAATGCAAAGCATTTATTATGATTTTTAACGCCTTTGCAGATACGCAAAGCAAGCTTTGCTCCCTGCATATCG
>CAMCMW010000330.1 GCA_945876155.1 uncultured Ruminococcus sp.
CATATACACGTGAAGGTCAAAAGGCATGCTTTGATAAATACTGCGAATTCATAGACCGTGACTACACAGACTTAAAGGCAAATGAAATCTGGATAGCAGATAACCATACCCTTGATATTGTTTCAATGTCACCAGAGGGAAAACCGCACAGGCTATCGTTAACAGCGTATATGGATGCTAAAAGCGGTGTTATCGTAGGATGGAATTTATGCGACAATCCATGTTCACAGTCAACCTTGCTTGCATTCAGAGCAGCAGTGCTGAACGGTTTCGGAGTTCCTATGGGAGTATATTTTGATAACGGTTCAGAGTTTCTCACTCATGATATTGCCGGAAGAGGACACAGAACTAAAGCCAGCTGGAATTCAGATGACACACCGCCTACAATACTTTCACTGCTGGGTGTTACAATGGTTAATGCTCTGGTTAAAAACGCTAAGGCTAAAAATATTGAAAGATATTTTAATACTTTTAAGGAATATATTTCAAAAGCTTTCAGTGGATATTGCGGCGGAACCCCAGCGGAACGCCCTGAAGGTCATGCTAAACAAGTAAAAAGCGGTAATATCCCCACAGATGATGAAATCAGGGAATTGCTTACCGTGCTTATAAACGGCGGATATAATTGCCGTGAATATGGCGGTAAAGAAGCAGAGTATAAAGGAATGTCAAGGATTGATGTATGGAATGAAAGCATCAATTCAGATGAAGTTGTTTTCCGTGACGCTGCAGATGATGATCTGACATTACTGCTTGCCAGAACAACAAGAGTCCAGAAAATCAAACGCAACGGAGTATTTATTGAACTTTACGGCAAAAAAATCTGGTTTAAAGATGATAATACAGTATTTAATATCGGCAAGGAAGTATATGTAAGATATGATCCTGCAGAACTGGATACAGTCAGAGTATACGAAAAAGAAACGGATAAATATTTATGGACATACCACAGAGCTGATTATCTTAATGTTCCTTATGCAGCCATAGGCGAAGAAGGCAGAAATAAAATTGCAATTGCAATGTCGCATATTGCCCAGAATAAAAAGGCAATTAAAGAAGCTGCTAAAGCATACACAGATTTTGATGGTATTGACACATTGGCGGCTCGTATTAATGAAGCGGTAAGCAACATGAATAAAATGTCTATTCAGCGCCCTTCACGTATTCACCCTATTACTGCAGATGAAATCAACAGTGAATATCCCGGACGTGAAAATATTATATCCGTAGAACTTGCTGAACTCAGAGCAGTCAATGATAAGCTTGAAAAAGCGAAAGGAGCGTAATTATGGATTTACGGCAAAAGATAGCAGCACTTGCTGAAGAACTCGGACATGCTGAAAACAAGATGCATTATGTAATTGGAATTACAGAATCCAATTGCAAAAAGGCACTTGAAGGAAGTGATCAGCAGTGGATTGACTGGACAGAAGCTTTTTTTAACGATCGTGAATATGCAATGTCTATTTATACTGAATCAGAATTTGATTTGATCAGAAGCTTTGAAAAGTTAGTTATTGAATTAAAGAGTCAGAAAAAAGCGGCAATTCGTGTAGGATTGAATCAGTCGGTCATTTCAAGTTTAAGACGTGGAAAATATGCCGGTTCTAAATCGGAAGCATTTGAAAAGCTTCAAAGCTATTTTGCGGCTAAAACTGAAAAGGAAAATATGCCGGATGTTTTTGTGCCAGTAGAATATGCACCAACAACTATTTCTCAGCTGATTTATGAACGGTTAAGAAATGTGCATGTACTTGGGGGATGTGCGGTTATAACAGGTGACGCTGGAATCGGCAAAACTAAAACAATACAGAAATATTTTAAAGATAACCGCACAAATACAATTGTAATCACAGCAAGTGTTTTTAATCATAATGTTAATGATGTGTTGTATCTTCTTGCAAGTGAACTGGGAATCCATGATACAAACAGCCGCAGAATAAAAAACGCTGTTTTTTCAAAGCTGCATGACGGAATGATTATTATTGTTGATGAAGCGCAGGAACTTACATATTCAGCAGCAAACGCATTAAGATCCATTCCTGATTATTTCGAAGCCAAAGGAGAAACATTAGGGCTCGCATTCGTTGGAAATCCGTGCTTTTATAAAAAGTTTAACGGAAGATATACCAGTGACCGTGTTCAGGTCAGCAGCAGATTTGTTTCTGAACCCACATATACTGCAGAACAGATTCAGTTTGAAGATACAAAACTGCTTTACCCTCAGCTTACAAGCAAAAATATGATTGCTGAATTAATGTTTCTGCACAGCATTGCGACAACACCAACTCTTGGGCAAAGAAAAGCGCTGCATATTTTTAAAAACGCTTATCTCAGAGGAAAATATGATCTGGACGCACTTGTAAAAAGAGCAAAAGAAGCGAGAGTTAAGTTTGACAATCTTAATGAAATTCTAAAAAAGATAAAGGAGAACGTTCGATGAAAAGAGGAACACGCCCGACAAGGGCACAGAAAATACTTATTGCCAGTAAAAAGTTTTCTCCTGCAAACTGGCTTGTAACAGATGAAAGCAAGGAATCACTTACGATCGTACATAAACAAACTAAAACGGTCAAAACGCTGAAAAAGCTGGGGTGATGTGATGGGAACTACAATTGAGAACCGTGGCTGCCTGCCGCCGGAAGTGATGGCAGACAAGCCGGGTTACATGGAAACAGGCGTAGATATCATAACAAACGACTGTATTCTTACTCAGGACAATGGCTTTCCTACCACTGCGGAAGACTGGAAGGCGCTTGGCATACTTGCTGACGTTGATGAGGCTATTGCGGAAAATTCAAGAAAAGAACGTGAGAGGATGGTCAGCCTCATGCTTGAAATGCGTGCAGAACACAGAGAAAAAAAGAGACGCCAGAGGAATGAAAGAATATTTAATTTAACAATGACTGCTGCCTTGTGTGCTGAAATAGCAGTGGCGTTGATTCGGATAATATGAAAACAAGCCTTTGAGCAGATAGGAGTTTTATGAAGAATTATTATTTTACTTTTGGCAGAAATGATGCGAACCAGCCATTCCGTGGAGGCTGGATAATTGTAAAGGCTGTGAGTAAAGATGCAGCAATAACCATTTTTAATGTATATTTCCCAAACCGGAAAAATCCT